>NZ_JBEPBI010000126.1:0-23116 GCF_040299045.1 Streptomyces sp. NPDC001027 | reverse complement strand
GCGCCGTCCCCCGAGGAGTACCCCGAGCCCCTCGAGCCCGCCCCGCGGCCTGATCCCGCTCAGGCCGTGCCGTGGGGGGTCCGGGTGGCCGCCGAGGCCGGCTGGCGACTGCTGGTGCTCGCGGGGACCGTCTGGGTGCTGATGAAGGTCATCACCGCGATCCAGCTGGTCGTGATGGCCTTCGTGGTCTCGCTGCTCCTCACGGCGCTGCTGCAGCCCACCGTGGCCCGGCTGAAGCGGGCAGGGGTGCCCGGCGGCGCGGCCACCGCGCTGACCGCGATCCTCGGGTTCGTCGTCATCGGCCTGATGGGCTGGTTCGTGACCTGGCAGGTCATGGCGAACATCGACAACCTCTCCGACCAGGTGCAGGACGGGATCGACGATCTGCGCCGCTGGCTGCTCAACAGCCCCTTCCATGTCACCGACAAGCAGATCAACGGCATCGCGAAGAACCTGCGGGACGCGATCGGCGACAACACGGACGCGATCACCTCGGCGGGTCTGGAGGGCGTCACCGTCGTCGTCGAGGCGCTGACCGGCATCCTGCTGGCGTTCTTCTCGACGCTCTTCCTGCTCTACGACGGCAAGCGCATCTGGGAGTGGACCCTCAAGCTGGTCCCGGCCGCGGCCCGGCCGGGCGTGGCGGGCGCCGGCCCGCGGGCCTGGGCCACGCTCACGGCGTATGTGCGCGGCACGGTGGTCGTCGCGTTGATCGACGCCGTCTTCATCGGCCTGGGCATCTACTTCCTCGACGTGCCGATGGCCGTCCCGCTCGCCGTCTTCATCTTCCTGTTCTCGTTCATCCCGCTCGTCGGCGCGGTGGCGTCCGGCGCGCTGGCAGTGGTGGTCGCGCTGGTCACCCAGGGCGTGTTCACGGCGGTGATGACCCTGGCCGTCGTGCTCGCGGTCCAGCAGATCGAGGGACACATCCTCCAGCCGTTCATCCTCGGGCGCGCGGTGCGCGTCCATCCGCTGGCGGTGGTCCTGTCGGTCGCGGCGGGCGGCATGATCGCGGGCATCGGCGGCGCCATCGTGGCCGTGCCCCTGGTGGCCGTCACCAACACGGTGGTGGGCTATCTGCACGCCTACTCCAGGGAGCAGGCCCTGCGGCACGCGCCCCGGCCGAGAGGAGCGACGGCCTCGCGGGTGGCGCCCGTGACGGCCGCGCGGCAGAGCCGGGAACCCGAACCTCCGGCCGACGAGGGGCCGGTCGCGCCGCCCGGATAGTCGTCGCACCGACCGCGCACGCGAACAGGCAACCGAACGCGCACGCGAACAAGCACCCGACCGCGTACGCGAGCGGGCACCCGACCGCGGCAGGGCCCGTCGGCGATCGACGGGCCCTGCCGCGTTGCGGTGAGCGGGGAATGAGGCGGGGGAGAGGCCGGCGCGTGCGGATCAGACGTCGGCCAGGACCGCTTCCGCGTCCAGCGTCACGCCGACCGCCTGGATCACCGAGGCGATCTTGAAGGCCTCCTGGACGACCTCGCGCTCGACGCCCGCCTTGCGCAGCACCTGCTCGTGGGAGTCGAGGCACAGCCCGCAGCCGTTGATCGCGGAGACGGCGAACGACCACAGCTCGAAGTCGACCTTGTCGACGCCGGGGTTGCCGATGACGTTCATCCGCAGACCGGCCCGGAGGTTGCCGTACTCGTGGTCCGACAGCAGGTGGCGGGTGCGGTAGAACACGTTGTTCATCGCCATGACGGCCGCGGCCGACCGCGCCGCGGTGTAGGCCTGCGGCGACAGGTTCGCCTTGGCCTCCGGCGCGAGCTCGCGCAGCGCGATCGGGGAGCGGGAGGCGATCGCGGTCGCCAGGACCGTGCCCCACAACTGCTGTGCGGGGAGGTCGGAGTTGCCGATGACCGAACCCAGGTTGAGCCTCAGGTCCTTGGCGTAGTCCGGTATCGCGGACTTCAGGGCGTCGAGGGACATCTCAGCTCACTCCCCGGCCAGCAGCTTGACCGGGTCGAGGGTGCTCTCGCCCTTGGTCCAGTTGCAGGGGCACAGTTCGTCGGTCTGCAGGGCGTCCAGGACCCGCAGGACCTCCTTGGGGTTGCGGCCCACGGAGCCCGCGGTGACCATCGTGAACTGGATCTCGCGGTGGGGGTCCACGACGAACACGGCGCGCTGGGCGAAGCCGTCCTCGCCCTCGATGCCGAGGTCGCGCATCAGCTCGTGCCGCGAGTCGGCCATCATCGGGAACGGCAGGTCGGTCAGGTCCGGGTGGTCCTTGCGCCAGGCGTGGTGGACGAACTCGGAGTCGCCGGAGAAGCCGAGGATCTGCGCGTCACGGTCGGCGAACTCCTCGTTCAGCTTGCCGAACGCGGCGATCTCGGTGGGGCAGACGAAGGTGAAGTCCTTGGGCCACGCGAAGACCACGAGCCACTTGCCCTCGTAGGACTTGTGGTGGATCTGCTCGAACTCCGCACCCTTCTCCAGCGAGACGCAGGCGGTCAGTTCGAACTCGGGGAACTTGTCACCGACAGTGAGCACACGCTCTCCTTGCAGCGAAGGGATGTCCGGATTGCGGACACTCCTCGTGGGTTGGACGGCTCAGATCGTGGCACAGGGTGCATTGATTCGGGAAATGGCTACACTCGATTGGGTTGATCGAGAACGGCTATCAGTGACAGAGGGTAATGTGGATGCCAAGGGTGCGGCCGACAGGATCGGGCGCGGCGGACCGGCCGGCGGCGCAGCGCCTACCGGTCCGGCGGTCGGTCGGGCGGCGGTCGGCAGGGCCGTGCACGCCAAGCGGCGGTCGCCCAGCCCGGCCCAGCTGCGGGCCTTCGTGGCCGTCGCGGAGCACCTGCACTTCCGGGACGCGGCCGCCGCGATCGGCATGAGCCAGCCCGCGCTGTCCGGCGCCGTCTCGGCCCTGGAGGAGTCCCTCGGGGTCACCCTCCTGGAGCGTACGACCCGCAAGGTCCTGCTCTCGCCCGCCGGCGAACGGCTCGTCGTCCGGGCCAGGGCGGTGCTGGGCGAGATGGAGGCGCTGATCGAGGAGGCCGAGGCGGTGCGGGCCCCCTTCACCGGGACGCTGCGGCTCGGCGTCATCCCGACCGTCGCGCCCTACCTGCTGCCGACCGTGCTGCACCTGGTCCACGAGCGCTATCCGCACCTCGACCTCCAGGTCCACGAGGAGCAGACCGCGGGCCTCCTCGACGGCCTGCACACCGGCCGTCTGGAGCTCCTGCTGCTGGCCGTGCCCCTCGGCGTCCCCGGCGTGCGCGAACTGCCGCTGTTCGACGAGGACTTCGTCCTCGTGACGCCGCTCGGCCACGAGCTCGGCGGACGGCAGGGCATCGCGCGCGAGGCGCTCAGGGAGCTCAACCTGCTGCTCCTGGACGAGGGGCACTGCCTGCGCGACCAGGCCCTCGACATCTGCCGGGAGGCGGGCCGCGGCGACGCGCCGGTGACCACCACGGCCGCCGGCCTGTCGACCCTCGTCCAGCTGGTCGCCGGCGGCCTGGGCTGCACGCTGCTGCCGCGCACCGCCGTCACCGTCGAGACCAGCCGCAGCACCCGGCTGCTCACCGGCTCCTTCGCGGCCCCCGCGCCCGCACGCCGGATCGCCTTCGCGATGCGCGTCGGCGCGGCGCGCGGGGCGGAGTACGAGGAGCTGGCGGGCGCGCTGCGCGACGCGCTGCGACCCCTGCCGGTCCGGGTGCTCGGCGACGACGACTGAGGTCCGCCAATCGGTCAAATGAGCGCCGAACAAAGCGATTTGGGTCCATCCGGGGAACAACTTCCGTCAGCTGGGGGCAGGTCGGAAATCCCCCGCTGGGCGGTGCGCCCTGACTGATACACCTTCCCTCCTCAGCGCTACGCGTCAGGCGTGTGTGCGAGAGGCCGCAGGGGAGTGATGTCGGGCTGATGTCGGGTTACGAGCTGCTGGCACGCGACCTCGCCGCGTGCGGCCGGGACGGCTTCACCGGGGAACTGCGCGTGACCGGCTCGCCCGGCGGCGTCTTCCATCTGGACGGCGGCCTGGTCGTCGCCGTCGAGTCGCCGGGCGCGCCCGCCCCCGAGGCGCTGCTGCTGCGCTCCGGCCGGATCGGCGGCGAGGAGTGGACCGCGCTGGTGCGCGAGTCGGGCGGCGCGCGCTGGCCGGCCGCCGGGCTGGTCGCCCACGGCTACACGGGCGCCGCCCAGCTTCGGGTGGTGTGCGCGATGGCCCTCCAGGACGCCGCGTTCGCGGTCGTCGCGGGCAGCGTCGACGGCTGCGAACGCGGTCCGGCGACGGGCCCGTCGCCCGCCTCGGTTCCCGTCGGCGAACCGCCCACCCGGCTGCTCCAGGTCGCCTCCCGCAAGCTGGCCGCGCTGCTGGCGATGCCATGCCCCGTGCGCCCGGACCGAGAGCGTCCCGTGCCCGCTCCGCTCTCCCTGGCCGCGGCTCGCCTGGGCGCCCTGCAGCGCGAGCTGCTCGCCCACGCGGACGGCCGGCGCACCGCCCGCGACCTCGCCTTCCGCACCGGTCGCGGGGTGTACACCGTCACCGTCGAGGTGGCCCGGATGCTGGGCGAGGGGCTCCTGGAGTGCGTGGAGTCGCCCCACCCGATCCCCGTCCGGCTGCCGCCCGACGGACACGGAGTGCGCCCCCGCGAGCCGGCGCCGCCCCCGCCGCAGCCGCCGCCGGCCCCGGAGGCGACCGCGCTGCCCCGCCGCAGGCCCGGCGCCAGCGGCATCCACGAGGCCCTCACGCCGGAACGGAACGGCCCCGGATGGAAGGAGTTCTTCCGCCTGCGCAACCCGACGGCGAAATGACGGCCCCGCCACACCGCTCCACCGCTCCACCGCTCCACGGCCCCACGGCCACGCCGGAGCCCACGGCACGCGGACGCCCCCACAGAGAACAGACGGTCACATGCCATCAGAATCAGGGGAGTTGCACTCATGGACCACAAAGCCCTCGCGCGGGAGATGCGCGGCCTGCGCGAGCAGGTGGCCGGGATCACCGACACGGCGGTCGCGGCGGCCGACGGACTGCTCATCGCCGCCGACACGGCCGACTCGATCGACCCCGAGGGCCTCGCCGCCCTCGCCGCGGCAGGCCTCGGCCTCGCCCGCCGCACCGCCGAGGCGACCGCCCGCGGCGCACTGCACCGCACGGTGGCCTACGGCAGCCACGGCTGCGCCGCGTTCTACGCGGTCGGAGACACCGCGCTGATGGTCGTCCTCGGCGACGAGGGCATGGACGTGGAGCGCCTGCACCGGGCGACCCAGCCGGCCCTGCGCAGGATCGACCTGATCCTCACCGACCGGACGACGACCGTGAAGACCGCCGAAGGAGTCTGAAGGGATGGCGACGAAGCGTATGACCCCGGGTTTCTCCGACCAGGTGATGGGCCTGGTCAAGTCACTGCGTACGGATGCCCCCGACTGCGTCGCCTCCGGCGTCGTCGACATGGCCACCGGCATGCTGTTGTCCTACGAGACCGTCGACAACCACCCGCCGGAGGTGCTGGACCTGCTGGCGGGAGCGACGCTCGACCTGTTCCAGGGGCGCACGGTCGTGATGATCGAAGACGTCTTCAAGGAGCGTCGCGGGAACCAGAGCGACAACCACTTCTTCCAGGAGATCCTCGTCAACAGCGAGAACCTCACCCACCTGTTCGTGAGGATGACCGAGCAGCAGGACGTCGTCGCGGTGGTCGTCTGCCGTAAGTCCGTGAACGTCGGCATGCTGTTCGCGCAGGTGCGAAGGGTGGTGCGGGAGTACCAGCTGTGAACGGGGAGTGCCGGCCCTGACTGAACGCGGACGGTCCCTCCCCGGGCGGGGAGGGACCGTCGTCTTCTCGGCTCAGACTGTGCGCAGGCCGTACGTCATTCCGAACGTCACCTCGTACGTCACTTCGTACGTCACCTCGTAGGTCATTCCGTGCGCAGGCCGTCCGGCCGCATCAGCCGCAGCAGCGGCGGCAGGCTCAGCAGCGTCACCAACAGCACGATCACCGCGCCGAAGCCGGTCATCGCCAGCACGCTGCCCCAGTCGACGCGGACCGTCGCGCCCGTCATCTTCAGCAGGATGGCGCCCAGCGTGAGCCCCACGGCCAGCGCCAGCAGCAGTCCCAGCGCGATCGGGACGGCCGTCTGCCACAGCACCGACAGGCTCAGCGTGCGCCGCCGGGTGCCGAAGGCGACCAGGGCCGACAGCAGCTTCTTGCGCTCGCGCAACTGCTCCAGCTGCGAGACCAGCAGACTCGCCCCGATCAGCAGCAGCACACACGCGGACCCGACGAACAGCCCGTTGCGGATGGAGGAGTACTTCGAGTCCTGCCGGGTGGCCGACCAGTTCATCGGCTGGGCCAGCGGGTCCAGCCGCGCCGCCGTGTTGCGGGCGTGCTCGTAGGCGTCCGGCGTCGACTCGTCGAACGAGAGGTACAGCCGGCCGCGGAGCGCCGTCGTGGCCTCCTTGGGCAGCGCGCCGGGCGTCAGCAGGAAGCCGCCGCGCCGCTGGCCGGTCATGTCAGGGATCGCCGGCGCCTCCCGCACGCCCGCTGGCACGGTCCAGACGGTCTCCGTGACCTTGCCGGGAAAGGAGCCGCCCGTCTCCATGTACAGCTTCCTGCCGGGCTGGTTCAGCTTCGGGCCGTCGGTGGAGTACTCGCTGCCGTCGAGGACGAACAGGTCGCCGTCCTTGCACGACGGCAGCTTCGCCACCTCGCGCAGGGCCGTGCAGTCGCCGACGGTCAGCTCGGTGGAGAGGTTCGGGCCGTTCTTCGACTGCCAGGACCTGTCGCCCAGGTACTCCTCCCACAGGGCGGTGACCTTGCTGACGCCCTCGGTCTCGGCGAACTCCTGCCGGGTGTGCGCCAGCGACGGGCCGCGCGGCACGGTCACCAGCATCTGGGCGACGCGCTCGTCCTTGCCCGTGGACTTCGTGTAGTCGCTCTCGACCCCGGCGAACAGCATCTGCAGGGCGATGGCCCCGGCCACCGCGACCGCGATGCCGTTGACCATGCGGGCCGCCGTACCGCTGCTCAACTGGAGCCTTCGTACGGCCAGTTGCCAGGCGACGCCGCCCGAGCCGAGCCGGGCGACGACCTTCTCGACGAGCCACGGCAGCAGGGCGGTGATCCCGACGAGGAGCAGCAGCACGCCGCCGACCACCAGGTACTCGTTGAACTCGCCGTTGCCGCGACCCTGTCCGATCATGGGGTAGAGCAGCGCGAGGCCGGCCACCGGCAGCAGCAGCCGCCACCACAGCCGGCGCCGCGACGGCTTCGCCGAGCGGACCACCCCGAGGGGTTCGATGACCACGCCGCGCAGCGCGAACAGGGTGACCAGCACCGCGGCCGAGGGCACCGCCAGCGCGACCAGCGCGGCCAGCACGGGGGACGGGTCGAGGTAGCTGGGCCACACGCTCACGCCCATCACCTCGACGGTTCCGGCCGCCTGGCGGCCGATCAGGAAGAACACCGTGCCGAGGACCAGTCCGAGCAGCGCGCCCGCCATGGCCTCGCCGGCCGCGATGCGCCGGGTCATCCCGCCGTCCGAGCCGATCAGCCGGAGCGCGGCGAGCCTGCGGTCGCGCCGTTCGCCGCCGAACCGCACCGCGGCGGCGATGAACACGGCGACGGGCATCAGCAGCACCACGATGACCACGAGGATCAGCAGGATCAGCACCGGGTCGGCCTCCTCGGCCGTCCGATGCGGGTTGCCGAACGTCTTGAGCCGGCTCGCCCCGTAGCCGTCGACGTGCGCGGCGAGCTCGGAGCCGCCCGCGTAGTAGGCGAGTTCCTGCGAACCGACCAGCCCGCTCTCGCCGATGGTCCCGACGACGTGGTACGGCAGCCGTTCCCGCAGCAGCGCCGAGCCGTCCGCGGCGAGCAGCTTCTTCAGGGCGGGCGAGACCACCATGTCGCCCTTGGCCGGGAACCGGCTCACGCCGGGCGGCAGCGGCGCGCGCGGCCCCTCCGGCTCCACCAGCCGGCCGCGTACGTCCTTGTCGCGGAACGTCGTGTCGACCTGCGCGATGACCAGGGTGTCGTCGCCCTTGGCCGGCGGCGGGTCGACGAACGCCCAGTCCAGCCGGGCCTCTTCGCGCTCGTGCCGTACGGAGATCACGTTCGGCACCGCCGTCGTCAGCAGCAGCACGGCGACGCCGAGCCCGACGCCGACGGCCGTCAGGACGGCCCGGATCCACCCCTCCCGTCCGCCGGAGAACGCGAACCGGACCCCCAGGCCCAGATCCCTGGACCACTGGCCAGGACTCATATGACGCGCTCCATGTCCCGCGACCTGCCGTCCCGGACGACGATCTCGCGGTCCGAGTAGGCGGCGACCCGGACCTCGTGCGTGACGAGGACGACGGCCGCGTTGGCCGTCCGGGCGGCCTCGGTGAGCAGCTCCATCACGCGCTCGCCGTTGAGCGAGTCCAGCGCGCCGGTCGGTTCGTCGGCGAACAGCACGCGGGGGCCGGTGACGAGCGAGCGCGCCACGGCGACCCGCTGCCCCTGCCCGCCGGAGACCTCCCCGGGCCGCTTCTTGCCGAGGTCGTCGACCTCGAGCCGTTCCATCCAGGTCAGGGCGGTGCGCTCGGCCTGCTTGCGCGGGGCGCCGTTCAGCCGCAGCGGCAGCGCGACGTTCTCCACGCACGTCAGCTCGGGCACGAGCTGGCCGAACTGGAACACGAACCCGAAGTCCGTGCGCCGCAGTCGGCTGCGCTGCGTGTCGTTCATCGTGGCGAGGTCGTGGCCGTCGTACATGATCGATCCGGAGTCGGGCGTCACGATGCCGGCGAGGCAGTGCAGCAGGGTCGACTTCCCTGAGCCGGACGGGCCCATCACCGCGACGACCTCGCCGGGGTGGATGGAGAACTCGGCGCCGTCCAGCGCCATCGTCGGGCCGTAGGCCTTGCGCAGCCCTTCGGCGACGAGAAGGGATCCCCCGGGGGCGTTCATGCGGTCACCGTGGCCTTCAGTCTTTCGAGGCGCGCGGCGGTCAGTTCCAGCCAGCGCAGGTCGGCCTCGAGGTGGAACAGGGCGTGGTCGCAGATCAGCTGGTCGGCCAGGTCGCCCCTGCGCTTGCGGTCGGTCAGTATGCGCATGCTCCGCAGGTGCTCAGCCCGCTGCTCGTCGAGGATGTCGGCGGCGTCGCGACCGGTGAGCAGCGCGAGGACGATCTTCGTGTAGAGCGTGGACTGCAGGTACGGCTCGGGCTTCTCGGGCGTGGCGAGCCACCGCTCGACGTCGGTGATCCCGGCGTCGGTGATCGCGTACCGCTTGCGCTCGGGGCCGCCGCCGGCCTCGATGCCGTCGACCTCGACGAGCCCGTTCTTCAGCAGGCGCGACATCGTCGAATAGACCTGGCCATAGTGGAGCGGCCGGTCATGACCGAACTTCTCGTCGAAGGCCCGCTTGAGGTCGTAACCGTGGCGGGGTCCGGACTCCAGGAGTCCCAGAAGGGTGTGACCGATGGACATGCCAGGACTGTACATGCGGTGTATACCCGGCGTGTATACGAGGAGTGCGCAGGTGGCAGCGGGGGGTGGGAGTGCGCAGGTGAGGGGCGGTTGTCACCGTTTCGCAACAGCCGCGCGTCCGCACGGGCGGCCGGGCGTGACGCTCAGGCCGGCGGAGGCCCGCCCGGAGGCCCGCCCGCGGGGCTTCCCCCGGGCGGATTTCCCCCGGGGGGACGGCCGCGGCGGGGCATGGGGCCGGCGTCGCCGGGCAGCCGCCCCGCCTCCCGCAGTGCCCGCCGCAGCAGGAACTCGATCTGGGCGTTGGCGGACCGCAGGTCCTCCCCGGCCCACCTGGCGAGCGCCTCGTACACCGCGGGGTCCAGCCGCAGCAGCACCTGCTTGCGCTGCGGCCGGCCCTGAGGGGCCGTCCCCCCGGAGGGGACCGTCACTGGTAGAGGGTTCCGGTGTTCAGCACCGGCTGGGGCGCCCGGTCCCCGCACAGCACGACCATCAGGTTGGACACCATCGCCGCCTTCCGCTCCTCGTCCAGTTCCACGATGCCCTGCTCGGCGATCCGGCCGAGCGCGGCCTCGACCATCCCCACCGCCCCGTCCACGATCTCCCGCCGGGCCGCGACCACCGCGCCCGCCTGCTGGCGCTGGAGCATCGCCGAGGCGATCTCGGGAGCGTACGCGAGGTGGGTGAAGCGGGACTCGATGATCTGCACGCCCGCCGCCTCCACGCGCGCGTGGAGCTCCACGGCCAGCTTCTCGGTGATCTCCTCGGCGTTGCCGCGCAGCGAGAGCCCGTCCTCGTCGTGCGAGTCGTACGGGTACTCGATGGCGATGTGCCGCACGGCCGCCTCGGTCTGGGTGGAGACGAACTCCAGGAAGTCGTCGACCTCGAAGGAGGCCTGCGCGGTGTCCTTCACCTTCCACACCACGACCGCGGCGAGCTCGATCGGGTTGCCGTAGGCGTCGTTGACCTTGAGCACGGCCGTCTCGTGGTTGCGGACCCGGGTGGAGATCTTCTCCCGCGACGTGAACGGGTTCACCCAGCGCAGTCCGTCCTCGCGGATGGTGCCGCGATAGCGGCCGAAGAGCTGCACCACGCGGGCCTCGCCCGGCGCCACCGTGTTCAGTCCGCACATGGCGAGGAACGCGGCCACGGCGACCAGCACGCCGGCGACGATGAGCGCCGCCTTGGAGCCGGCCGCGGTCATCACGGCGCCCGCGGCGATCAGCCCGCCGCCGGCCAGCAGACCGAGCAGGCCGAGCAGCAGCGCGACCCCGCCCCCCACGCTGTGCGCGGGGAACTCGTGCACGCGCGGGGCGGGCATGTCGGGCGTGTCGGCGATGTCGGCGGCGTGGGCGTGCTCGGCGGTGGCCGAAGGGTCGTGCGCGGACATGGTGGTCCCCCGTCTCTCGTCAGCAGCCGATTCAGCGATCGACTGTCTAGCTAAGTGATATCACTTTACCTCTGGATGGCAACCCTGAGCCCCTCTCGAACGTCGAATCGGTGGGGACGTTCTACCGGTTCCGCCGTGCGGGGTGCGCATTCTCACGCCCTGCGAAGGCCGGAAGGGGAGCGCTTCGTCATAGAGAGCGGTGTTAGCTTTCTGAGCTGACCTGGCCCTGCCCCGGGCACTGGTGTGACTGCCGAGTAGGAAGCGGAGCGAGCGGACTCATGGGACGAGCGGAAGAGAGACGAGCGCGACAGCGCGGTGGCCGCCGCGCGGCGCCCAGGAACCGCTCGACGGAGACGGAGTCGGTGGCGCCCCCTACCCCCTCGGCCACCGGCGGGACCGGCGCCGCGACCGGCGGCCGCGCGGCCGCCCGCAGAGGCGCGAAGAAGAACGCCAAGGGCGGCAGAGGGAAGGCCGGCAAGAAGGACAAGAGCCTCATACGCCGGATCTTCACCTGGAAGAAGATACTGGGCACGTTCCTCGGTCTGGCCGTCGCCGTGATCGGCGCCTTCGTCTGGCTGTACGTGAGCACGCCGATCCCCAAGGGCAATCCCGACGCCGACCTGCAGAGCAACGTCTACAAGTACGGCAACGGCGCCATCCTCGCCCGCGACGGCACGGTCAACCGGGAGAACGTCGACCTCGCCTCGGTGCCCAAGGCCGTCCAGCACACCTTCGTCGCCGCCGAGAACAAGACCTTCTACAGCGACGCCGGCGTCGACTTCAAGGGCACCACCCGCGGTGTCCTCAACACGCTCATGGGCAAGGGCGCGCAGGGCGGTTCGACGATCACCCAGCAGTACGTCAAGAACTACTATCTGAGCCAGGAACAGACCGTCACGCGCAAGCTGAAGGAACTGGTCATCTCCCTCAAGCTGGACCGGGAGGAGTCCAAGGACTACATCCTGGCCGGCTACATCAACACCAGCTACTACGGCCGCGGCGCGTACGGCATCCAGGCCGCCGCCCAGGCCTACTACCGTGTCGACGCCGACAAGCTGTCCGTCGCGCAGGGCGCCTACCTCGCCGCGCTGCTCCAGGCGCCCAGCCAGTACGACTGGACCGCCGCCTCCGACACCGGCAAGCGCCTGGTCACGGCCCGCTGGAACTACGTCCTGGACAACATGGTCGAGCAGGACTGGCTGAAGAAGTCGGAACGCGACGCCATGAAGTTCCCGGTCCCCCTGGACCCGAAGCCCGCCCCCGGCAAGGAGGGCCAGGTCGGCTACCTGGTCGACGCGGCCAACGCCGAACTCGCCCGCCAGCTCGTGGCCCAGGGCGCCGCCGACGATCTCGAGTCGGCCAACGCACTGGTCAGGAAGGGCGGGTGGAACATCGAGCTGAACATCGACAAGGGCAAGCAGAAGCAGCTCGAAGAGACGGTCAAGGAACAGCTGACCAGCAAGCTCGACAAGAAGAAGCGCAAGGTCGACGGAAACGTCCAGGCCGGTGCGGTGTCCGTGGACCCGAAGACCGGCGCGGTCGTGGCGATGTACGGCGGCGTCGGCTACACCGAGCACTTCGTCAACAACGCCACCCGCACCGACTACCAGCCCGCCTCCACCTTCAAGCCCGTCATCCTCGCCGCGGCCTTCGACGAGAAGGCCAAGACGCAGAAGGGCGAGGAGATCACCGCCGACACCCTCTACGACGGCACCAGCAAGCGCCCCGTCGTCGGCAGCGACATCGGCTTCGCGCCGGAGAACGAGGACGACCAGGACTACGGCGACGTCACCGTCCAGACGGCGCTGAACCAGTCGATCAACTCCGTCTTCGCGCAGATGGGCGTCGACGTCGGCATGCCCGAGGTGCTGAAGGTCGCCGGCAACCTCGGCATGGACACCAAGAACCTGAAGGCCGTGCCCGCCCAGACCCTGGGCACCATGAGCGCGAGCCCCCTGCAGATGGCCGGTGTCTACGCCACCCTCGACAACCACGGCAAGAAGGTCACCCCGGCGATCATCAAGTCGGCGGAGAACAGCGCCCACCCGTCGTTCAAGCTCGCCAAGGCCATCGGCGGCCAGGTGATCGACCGGGAGGCCGCCGACTCCGTCACCTCGGTCCTCACCGGAGTGGTCGACGACGGAACCGCCAAGAAGTCCGTGCGCGACAACCCGCTGCGCAAGGGTCAGAAGGTGGCCGGCAAGACGGGTACCTCCGACAACAACAAGTCCGCCTGGTTCACCGGGTACACCCCCGACCTGGTGACCTCGGTCGGTCTGTTCGGCGAGGACGCCAAGACCCACGCGCAGGTGCCGCTGACCGGCGCGACGACCGGCCTGACCTCGACCAGGGGCCGCATCAACGGCGGCGGCTTCCCGGCGCAGATCTGGGCGACGTATACGTTCGGCGTTTCGACCAAGGTCAGCAAGTTCGACCTGGACACCGACCAGGGCGCGGCCGTCCGCACGTCGTCGCCGTCCCCGTCCACCTCGCCGTCGTCTTCGTCGTCGCCGTCCTCCTCGCCGAAGCCGAGTTCGTCGCCTTCGTCGTCGCCGAAGCCGAGTTCGTCGCCGTCGTCTTCGCCGAAGCCGAGTTCGTCGCCTTCGTCGTCGCCGAAGCCGAGTTCGTCGCCGTCACCGAGCCCGGACGATCCGTCGGCCGGAGACGATCCCGCCAATCCGCTCCTGGGCCAGTAGCGGAACAGCACGGGAACAGCGCAGAGGGGCGCCCGGAGATCTCCGGGCGCCCCTCTCGTCGTCGCACCTGGGCGGGGTCCTCTCGGTCCACGAGAGGGACGCCCTAACCCCGGTTCAGCTCGAACCAGACGACCTTGCCGGTGCTGAGCCGGGTGGCACCCCAGCGCCGGGCCAGCCGGTTGACCAGGTACAGGCCGCGACCGCCCTCGTCGGTCGCCCGGGCCTGCCGGAGCCGGGGCAGTTGCGGCACGTCGTCGCCGACCTCGCAGCGCAGCACATCGGTGCGCAGCAGCCGCAGCGTCACCGGCCGCGACGCGTACCGCACGGCGTTGGTGACGACCTCGCTGACCAGGAGCTCCACCGAGTCGGACATGTCCTCCAGACCCCACCGGGACAGCGCCCGCCGGGCCAGCCGACGGGCCCGGCCCGGCGCGGCGTCCTCCGGCTCCAGGAGCCAGTACGCCACGTCACTCGGCGCGATCCCGTCGAAGCGGGCGGCGAGCAGCGCGATGTCGTCGTCCCGGTCGCCCGGGCCGAGCATGTCGAGCACCTCGTCGCACAGCGCCTCCAGCGGCGGCGGATGATCCGGTCCGGTCAGCTGCGCGGTGGCCGCGAGCTTCTCCCGCAGCTGCTCTATGCCGGTCGCCACGTCCCGCAGCCGGGACTCCACCAGGCCGTCGGTGTACAGCAGCAGCGTCGCCCCGGCCGGCGCGTCCAGCTCCACCGCCTCGAAGTCGACCCCGCCGACGCCGATCGGCGCGCCCGGCGGAACCCGCAGCACCTCCGCACGGCCGCCCAGATGCAGCAGCACGGGCGGCGGATGGCCGGCGTTGGCGATGGTGATGCGGTGCGCGACCGGGTCGTACACGGCGTACAGACAGGTCGCCATACGGTCGGTGCCCAGCCGCTGGGCCTGCTCGTCGAGGTGGTGCAGGACCTCCTGCGGCGGCAGGTCGAGACCGGCGAGCGTCTGCGCGGTGGTGCGCAGCTGGCCCATGATGGCCGCCGACGTCATCGAGTGCCCCATGACGTCGCCCACCACCAGCGCCACCCGGCTGCCGGGCAGCGGGATGGCGTCGTACCAGTCGCCGCCGACCCGCGCGGTCTCCGCCGCGGGCAGATACCGCGAGGCCAGCCGCACGCCTGTGGGACGCGGCAGGGTCTCCGGCAGCATCGTGCGCTGCAGCTCGTCGGCGATGTACGCCTCACGGTCGTACAGCACCGCCTTGTCGATGCCCAGGGCGCTGTGGGTGGCGAGCTGGGCGGCGACCAGCAGGTCGTCGTTCTCGAACGGGATGCGCTCCGGACGGCGCAGGAACACCGCGGCGCCGATCACCCGGCGACGGCCCCGCAACGGGGCCAGGATCGCCCGCTGACCGCCGGGGACGGCCAAGGTGCTGTCCGACCCCAGGAGTTCGGGCAGCGCGGCGCGTGCGGCCGGATGGTCGGCGAACACCGGACGCACCCCGCGCAGCACCTCCGCGAGCGCCCCGCCGGGCCGCACCTCGCACATGTCGCCGACCGAGGCGGACAGCTCCGCGGTCAGCTCCGCCGGCTCCGGGAGCGGCAGGGCCAGCGCCGCGAAGCCGGTCTCGGTGTCGCGCTCCTCCGGGATCCGGTCGGTGCGGCGCAGCCGCAGCATGATGCGGTCCGCCGCGGGCCGCTCGTCGCCGACCGGCAGCGGGTCGCGGAGATAGACGAGGATCGCGTCGGAGAAGGTCGGCACGGTGGCCCGGCACAGCCCCATCACGATCTCGTCGAGGTCCAGACCGCGGGCGATCCGCCGGGTGGCGGCGCCCACGAAGCGCAGCCGGTCGCCCTCCCGCCGCATGGGCGTGGGCCGGCCGGGCGTCACCCCGACGCCGGCGCGCCGCTCCTGCCCGCCGGGACCGCGCTCCTGGTGTCCGTCGCCGCCCGGCTGGGCCGGGATGGACTCGGGCGCCGGGCGTGGCCGGTGCGTGTCCGACTCCGCCGTCGCCGAAGGCTGGGAGTGCTCGGCGCCCGCACCCGCCTCCGCGCCGGCCGCGTCCTTACCCTTGGCTCCCTGGCCGCCCATGTCGCCCTTTCCGCCCTTGCCGCACGTCGTCGTACCCGAGGCGTCGGGCGGTAAGGCGGACGGGCCCGGCGCGGGCGCCGGAGTATGCAGGAGTGCCCCACGGGGGTCCGTGGGGTCGACGCCCTGGGGGCGTTCGTAGGAGGTGGGCTGCTCCGTCACGCGTGTCGAATCCGTCCGTCCGGGGCTGCGCGCCGCGCGCGCAGTTGGTCCCGCAGGAAACCCGATACCCGGAATACGTGTCCCTGGAACGGAATTCCCGCGTGGTCAGAGGTTGTTCCTGTGTCGCCCGAGGACCGCCCGCGGCCCGGGTGGCCGACGCCGAGCGTGCCGCCGGTGTTGCCCTCGTACCCCTCGCTCACGTCCTGCCGCCCCTCGGTGACGTTCGGTCAGACCCGGCGACTGCTCCGGGAGTTACTGCCAGCGTGCCTTGCGGAGGACGATCCTACGTTTGTTGCCCGGGGGCGCATCAAGGGTCTCATGTGGACATGTGCGCGGGCGTACGGTCCCAGTCCTCCGGCAGCAACGGTACGGCCCAGGACGGATCCGGGCGCCAGTGCTGCCAGCCCTCGTCGAACGGCGGCCCCCAGGCACGGATGGTTTCCAGCGCCCTGCGGCCCGCCAGCAGCACCTGTTCGGCGACCGTCCGATCCATCAGTCCGTCCTGCTGGGCCTGCGCGAACTCGTCCTCGTCGCGCCAGCCCCAACTGTGATCGGGGTAGACGCAGATGTCCAGAAAGTGGTCCTCGGAGTCCACTCCGCCGTCCCAACGGGCAAGCGGCTGCTCCAGGTTGACGTACCAGTTCTTGAACTTCCAGCCCGGCTCCCAGAAGAGCCACACCGACCAGGGCTCGCCCGGCCGGGCCAGCTTCAGCACGCCGGTGCCGAACCAGCGGTCGCGCTGCACCGTGCGCGGCTTGGTGTAGCGGCTGCGCAGCGGCTCCCGGTGCGGCGGCGTGCCGTCCGCGAGCACCGGCTTGACGCACTCGGTGCCCGGCGCGAGCCAGACCGCCAGCACCTCCGCGTCGTCGCGCACCACGGTGACCGGGCGGGCGATGTGGAACCCGGCGCCGCCGTTCTCCCGGTAGCGCCACAGGATCCGGTCCCCGGGCTCCCAGAAGGCCGCCGCATCGCCCGTTCCCACGCGTCTCACCGCTTCACCGTCTGCCATGGAGAGATATTAGGTGCCATGGCCATATGACGCTGCGGCGCGTGACACGGTTCTCACGCCGGGGCGCGAAAGGTCACGGGCGCGTCATCCGCAGGACATCCAGGGCCTCGTCCAGCTGCTGGACCGTCAGGTCGCCGCGTTCCACGTATCCGCCCGCGAGGACCGTCTCGCGGATCGTCCTGCGCTCCGCCAGCGCCTTCTTGGCCACCTTCGCGGCCTCCTCGTACCCGATGTACTTGTTCAGCGGGGTGACGACGGAGGGCGAGGACTCGGCGTACTCACGGGCGCGTTCGCGGTGGGCGACGATCCCGTCGACGGTCCGGTCGGCGAGCAGCCGCGACACGTTGGCGAGCAGCCGGATCGACTCCAGGACGTTCTTCGCGATCACCGGCAGCATGACGTTCAGCTCGAAGTTGCCCGCCGCGCCCGCCGTGGCGACCGTCGCGTCGTTGCCGACGACCTGCGCGGCGACCATGAGGACGGCCTCCGGGATCACCGGGTTGACCTTGCCGGGCATGATCGAGGACCCGGGCTGGAGGTCGGGGAGGCTGATCTCGGCCAGTCCGGTGCGCGGCCCCGAGGCCATCCACCGCAGATCGTTGGCGATCTTCGTCAGGCCGACCGCGACCGTCCGCAGCTGCCCGCTGGTCTCGACGATCCCGTCGCGCGCGCCCTGGGCCTCGAAGTGGTCGCGCGCCTCGGTCAGCGGCAGCCCGGTGCTGCGGGCGACCTCCTCGATGACGGCGGCGGAGAAGCCGGGCGGCGTGTTGATGCCGGTGCCGACGGCCGTGCCGCCCAGCGGTAGCTCGGCGAGCCGGGGGAGGGAGGCGGTGAGCCGCTCGACGCCGTACCGCACCTGGGCCGCGTAACCGCCGAACTCCTGGCCGAGGGTGACGGGCGTGGCGTCCATGAGGTGGGTCCGCCCCGACTTCACGACGTCGGCGAACTCCTCCGCCTTGCGGCCGAGGGCGTCGGCCAGGTGCTCCAGTGCGGGGATCAGGTCACGTGTGACGGCGGCGGTCGCGGCGATGTGGATCGAGGAGGGGAAGACGTCGTTGGAGGACTGCGAGGCGTTGACGTGGTCGTTGGGGTGCACTTCCCGGCCCAGCCGCTCGCCGGCCAGGGTGGCGAGCACCTCGTTGGCGTTCATGTTGGACGAGGTGCCGGAGCCGGTCTGGAACACGTCCACGGGGAAGTGCTCGTCCCACTTCCCGTCCGCCACCTCGCGGGCGGCCTCCTGGATCGCCTCGGCGATGTCCTTGTCGAGCACCCCGAGCCCCGCGTTGACCTTGGCCGCGGCCCCCTTGATCCGGGCGAGCGCCTCGATGTGCGCCCGCTCCAGGCGCTGTCCGGAGACGGGGAAGTTCTCGACGGCGCGCTGGGTCTGCGCCCGCCACTTGGCCTCGGCGGGCACCCGGACCTCGCCCATGGAGTCGTGCTCGATGCGGTAGTCGCTCATGACCGGTACAGCGTGCGGGCCGCCCCGCTTGTTCCTGGCGCAGGGCCGTTCGGGCCACTGCGCCAGGCGGCGGCGCGCCGGCGGGGCGGCGCGCCCGGTGGCGTCAGCCCAGTCCCGGACCCCGCACCGGGATCGAGGTGAACGTCGGCGCGGGGGCGGGGTCCTTGAAGAAGTCGTTGCCCTTGTCGTCGACGACGACGAACGCCGGGAAGTCCTCGACCTCGATCTTCCAGACGGCCTCCATGCCGAGCTCCTCGTACTCGACGACCTCCACCTTCTTGATGCAGTCCTGCGCGAGGCGCGCGGCCGGGCCGCCGATCGAGCCGAGGTAGAAGCCGCCGTGGCTGGCGCAGGCGTCGGTGACCTGCTGGGAGCGGTTCCCCTTGGCCAGCATCACCCTGGAGCCGCCCGCCGCCTGGAACTGCTCGACGTAGGAGTCCATGCGGCCGGCCGTGGTCGGGCCGAACGAGCCGGACGCGTACCCCTCGGGGGTCTTCGCGGGGCCGGCGTAGTACACCGGGTGGTCCTTGAGGTACTGGGGCATCTCCTCGCCCGCGTCCATCCGCTCCTTGATCTTGGCGTGCGCGATGTCGCGGGCCACCACGAGCGGACCGGACAGCGACAGGCGGGTCTTGACCGGATACTTCGTCAGCTCGGCCAGGATGGCGTCCATCGGCTGGTTCAGGTCGATCCGCACGACGTCGCCGGACTCGTCCAGGTGCTCGTCCGTGGTGTCGGGCAGGAACCGTGCCGGGTCGGTCTCGAGCTGCTCGAGGAAGACGCCCTCGGCGGTGATCTTCGCGACGGCCTGGCGGTCGGCCGAGCAGGACACGGCGATCGCGACGGGGCAGGAGGCGCCGTGCCGCGGCAGACGGACCACCCGCACGTCGTGGCAGAAGTACTTGCCGCCGAACTGCGCGCCGATCCCGATCCGCTGCGTCAGCTCGAAGACCTTCTCCTCCAGGTCCTTGTCCCGGAAGCCGTGCCCGAGCGGGGAGCCCTCGGCCGGGATCTCGTCCAGGTAGTGCGCGGAGGCGTACTTGGCGGTCTTCAGCGCGTACTCGGCGGACGTGCCGCCGACGACGATCGCCAGGTGGTACGGCGGGCAGGCGGCCGTGCCCAGCGAACGGATCTTCTCCTCCAGGAACTTCATCATGGAGGCCTCGTTCAGGACGGCCTTGGTCTCCTGGTAGAGGAAGCTCTTGTTGGCGGAGCCGCCGCCCTTGGCCATGAACAGGAACTTGTACGCGCCGCCGTCGGTGGCGTACAGCTCGATCTGGGCCGGGAGGTTGGAGCCGGTGTTCTTCTCCTCCCACATGGTGAGCGGGGCCATCTGCGAGTAGCGCAGGTTGAGGTTCAGATAGGCGTCGTAGACGCCACGGCTCAGCGCCGCCTCGTCGCCGCCCTCGGTGAGCACGTTCTGTCCGCGCTTGCCCATGACGATCGCCGTGCCGGTGTCCTGGCACATCGGGAGCACGCCGGCGGCCGCGATGTTCGCGTTCTTCAGCAGGTCCAGCGCGACGAACTTGTCGTTGGCGGAGGCCTCCGGGTCGTCGATGATCCGGCGCAGCTGCGCGAGGTGCGTGGGACGCAGGTAGTGCTGGATGTCGTGGATCGCCTCGGCGGCGAGCTTGCGCAGCGCCTCCGGCTCGACCTTGAGGAACGTCCGTCCGTCGGCCTCGAAGGTGGAGACACCTTCGGAGGTCACCAGCCGGTACGGGGTGGTGTCCTCTCCCTGGGGGAGCAGATCGGTGTACGCGAACTCAGGCATCGGTGCCCATTCCTCACTCGACAGACGGCGACCGCCTCCGTTGGCGGGCGCTCACCAGCGTAGGACCTGCTCCCGGCGGCGAGCCTGTGAGGTAAGGCTCAGTGCGCGCGGGGGCCCGGCGGCGAGGCGGGGTATCGCGATCTATCGTGTTTCGGTACGCTGCTGTCGTGGACCTTCAGAAGCAGACCGCCGCACCCGCGCCGGCCGCCGAGCTGCGCGCCTCGGACGCCGATCGGGACCGTATCGCCGACATGCTCCGCGAGGCCCTCGCGGAAGGGCGGCTGACCGCCGACGAGCACGCCGAACGCGTCGAGGGCGTGCTGGCCGCCAAGACGGTGGGCGAGCTGCAGACGTTCGTCCGGGACCTGCCCGCCGCGCACGAGCGGCGCGCCGCCCCGGCCGCCGTCCCCGGCCGTCCGGCGGCGGGCGCGATCCCCGCCGACCCCGACGACAACGTGGTCGCGATCTTCAGCAGCGCCGTCCGCCGGGGCCGCTGGCGCGCCGGCCGCCGCATCCACGCGTACGCGGTCTTCGGCACCGTCGAGATCGACCTCACCGAGGCGCTCTTCGAGTACCAGCAGGTCGTGATCAAGGCGTTCTCGATCTTCGGCAACGTGGAGGTCCGCGTCCCGGAGAACGTGTCGCTGCGCGGCACCGGCGGCGCGGTGCTCGGCAACTTCGAGGTGGACTCGCTCGACTCCCCGGAGCCCGACGCCCCGGTGGTCTACGTGGACGGCTGGGCGGTGCTGGGCAACGTCGAGGGCCGGCCCAAGCGGGGCAAGATCGTGGCGGACATTCTCGATCGGGTTCAGGACAAGGTCGACCGGAGTCTGCGCAGACACCTGGACCGCTGACGGTCGTCGGGCGGCATGAGCGGTCCCGGCGGCGGCGGTCCGGAACTCAGTGCATAGGCACGCGCACAGCGGGTAGGCCTGCTGCATCGTCTCTCGCTCGCGAAGCCGTCGTCAGGAGAAGACCCGTGCTGCAACCGCCGCATTCGCCCCTGCAGGTCGCCGCCGTCCCGGCCCGGCGGGCGCCAGGGCGCGACAGGGACCAGGACGACCCCTGGCACACCGACGCGGTGTGCCGGCGCGACGAGGCGGGCCTGTTCTTCGCCCCTTCCAAGGAGCCCACGGCCGCCCGGCTCTCCCGGGAAGAGGCGGCGAAGCGCGTCTGTGCGCGCTGCCCCGTCATGGTCGAGTGCCGCGAGCACGCGCTGCTGCAGCCCGAGCCCTACGGCGTCTGGGGCGGTCTGACCGCCGCCGAGCGCCGGGTGGTCCTCGCCCGGCGCCGCCGCCGTGACGTGGAACTGCAGAAGACGGTGCGCGCCGCGGACCGCATAGCCCAGGCGGGCTGAACGAAGGGCGCCCCCTCCGCACCGGGGGCGCCCTCCTCAGCCGCTCTCCGGCCCTGCCGGGCCGGTGGCCTACTTGGCCCGGTCGAAGTCGACCGCGCTGTAGGCCCGCAGCTTGCTCAGCCGGTGCTCGGAGTCGATCCGCCGGACCGTCCCGGACTTCGACCGCATCACGATCGAGTCGGTGGTCGCGGTCTCCGACCGGTACCGGACGCCCCGCAGCAGTTCGCCGTCGGTGATGCCGGTGGCGACGAAGAACACGTTCTCGCCGGTCACCAGGTCCTCGGTGGTCAGCACCCGGTCCAGGTCGTGCCCGGCGTCGATCGCCCGCTGCCGCTCCTCGTCGTCCTTGGGCCACAGCTTGCCCTGGATGACGCCGCCCAGGCACTTCACGGCGCACGCCGAGATGATGCCCTCGGGGGTGCCGCCGATGCCGAGCAGCAGGTCGACGCCGGTGCCCTCGCGCAGCGCGAGGATCGAGCCGGCCACGTCTCCGTCGGAGATCAGCTTGATGCGCGCCCCGGTCGCCCGGATCTCCTCGATGATGCCCGCGTGCCGCGGCCGGTCCAGGATGACGACGGTGACGTCCTCCGGGGTGGCCCGCTTGGCCTTGGCGACCCGACGGATGTTCACCTCGACGGGGGCGTCGATGTCGACGAACTCGGCGGCCTCGGGGCCGGTGACCAGCTTGTCCATGTAGAACACGGCGGACGGGTCGAACATCGCGCCCCGCTCGGTGGCCGCGAGGACGGCGATCGCGTTCGGCATGCCCTTGGCGGTCAGCGTGGTGCCGTCGATGGGGTCGACGGCGATGTCGACCTCGGGGCCGGTCTGGTCGCCGACGCGCTCGCCGTTGAAGAGCATCGGGGCTTCGTCCTTCTCGCCCTCGCCGATGACGACCACACCGTTCATCGACACGGTGGAGACGAGCGTCCGCATCGCGCGCACCGCTGCCCCGTCGGCGCCGTTCTTGTCGCCGCGTCCCACCCAGCGGCCGGCGGCCATCGCGGCCGCCTCGGTCACCCGGACGAGCTCGAGGGCGAGGTTGCGGTCCGGGGCCTCGGAGGGGACATCGAGTTCGGACGGCAAATGATGATGCTCGGTCATCGGAGCGCACCTTTCTGACTGATACGACGACGGCCGGATGAGGGTTCGGTCACCGACTCTATCGTCAGTCCGACAAAATGAGCAGGGGACCCCACGGATGAGCGCACCGGGCACCTGCGACGATAGGGGGCGTGGCAGGTGCGAACGGCAGACAGAAGACGGCCCGGGACATGATCCTCTCCCTGGGGCTCATCATGATCGCGGCGTGGGTGATCTATCTCTTCATCCCCCACGACGATCGCGCTCCCGACGTCAAGCGGGTCGACTACCGCGTCGAACTCCTCACGGCGCGCCGCGCGGCGTCGTACCCGGTGGCCGCGCCCGAGGGCCTGCCGAGCACCTGGAAGGCCACCTCGGTGCGTTTCCGGGGCGACGAGTTCGACGCCTGGCACCTCGGTTTCCACACCCCCGACGGGGAGTACGTGACCATCGAGCAGTCCACTCAGCGGCGCTCGCAGTTCATCGAGCAGGCCAGCCAGGGGGCGACCGAGACCAAGGTCACCGAGCAGATCGGCGGTCGCACCTGGACCCGCTACACCGGCGGCCGCTACGACGCGCTCGTGCTGCAGGACGCCGGCGGCTCCACCACGGTGGTCGCGGGCACGGCCGGCTTCGCCCAGCTCTCGACGATGGCCGGTGCGCTGAAGCTGGCGTGAGCGCCCGGCGCGCGAGGAGGGCCCCCGGCGTC
>NZ_JBEPBI010000125.1:0-23273 GCF_040299045.1 Streptomyces sp. NPDC001027 | reverse complement strand
CAACCGGACTGCCCCGCAAGGGACTTCTCCAACTCACCGGTGACGGACCGTCACTAGAGTGCACACAGTCAACACCCCGGCGGGACCCGTGTCAGGCGGTCCCCGGACCGTCGGGGGAGCGGACGGACGGCCCGGGCCGCGGCTGACGCGTCCGGCGGCGCTCCGCACGGGGAGCGGGCACGCCGCCGGACTTCCTCGGCGGTGGTGGCCGACTGCCGCCCCTGGCCCGGGCGGCGGTGGGGAGCCGGTCACCTGGGGAAGGACGGTAGGCCGGTGATGACGTTTGGGTAACGCGATGTGCGGAAGTGACACGAGCGGACTGCCGGGTGACCGTAAGTGTCCTGCCCGCCCGGCCAGATACGGCGGGTTCGCGCGGCGCGCTGACCGAAGACGGGATTCCGGGATCGGCGAGGACGACGGGGTGCTATGCGCATATATGCAAGGTCGAAGCGGCAAGGGCCGAGGGCCGGGGGCGAGGGCCAGAGGGGCAGAGGGGCAGAGGGCGGGAGCCGGGGGGCGAGAAGCCCCGGGGGCGGCGTCGGGCGTCCTGTGCGGGGCTGATTAGCATCCGGCCTCATGGACGTACTCATCCACCTCTTCGTCGGCCTGCACGTCATCGGCATCGCCGCGCTGCTCGGCGGCTTCCTCACGCAGCTGAAGGCGATGGGCCGGGGCACGGCCCGCTTCGTCCCCGCCATGCTCCACGGCGCGGCGACGATGCTGGTCACGGGCGTGATCCTGGTCGGCCTCAACCAGGCGGACGATCACAGCGTCAACAACGTCAAGATCGGCGTGAAGCTGGCCCTGCTGATCGTGATCCTCGGGCTCGTCTATGTGAAGCGCGACGACGAGAAGGTGGAGAAGCCCCTGTTCGCCCTGGTGGGCCTGCTCACCGTGGCGAACGTCTTCATCGCGGTGCTCTGGACCTGACGCCGGCCCGCGCCGAGCCCACCGCTGCCGCGGCGACGACCAGCCACGCCGCCACGGCCACCCACAGCAGCGCCTCGCCCGGCCCCTCCAGCGAGGGGAGGTCGACGGCGGCAGCCACGGACAGCGTCGCCGCCGCGGTCATGCCCATGGGGAACACGGTCGCCCACCGGCGCTCGTCGTAGTGCGGCCGCGGCCACCGCACCTCGGCGACGAGCAGGACGGCGTACCAGGCGTAGTCGAGCACCAGCAGCGCGACGGTCAGCCCGCGCAGGACGTCGGTGTCGTCGGCGTTCCACAGGTACAGCCCACCGTCGTCGGCCATGAGGAGCTTCGCGCCCGCCAGCGCGGAGACGGCGAGCGCCCCTCCCGCCACCCACTGGTCACCCGCGCCCTCGGCCGGCTGCCGGAAGTCGAAGAGGCACAGGGCGACGACGTACAGCAGGAGACCGAGCCAGAACAGCACGAGCGCGGTGTGCGCGAGCCAGGCCGCCGCCTCGGCCTTCGCCAGGACCGCGCCGAGCACGGCGAGGCTCTGGGTCGCCACGCAGCCCAGGAACACCGCGCCGGGCATGCTCCGCGTCCACCGCCGCGCGACCGTCACGAGCAGCACCGGCCACAGGGCCGCGGCCAGCGCCAGCAGCGCCTCGGCGAGGGTCTGCCGGCCGCGCGCGAAGACCTGTGTGCCGAGCACGGACGTCGCCGCGACGGCGGTCAGCGCCCCGGGGGTGCCCGCGTCGGCCAGCCACCGCTCGCGCTCGCGCGCCAGCCGGACGGCGAAGTCCGCGGCGAGCGCGACCCAGGCGAGGACCGCCATCGCCAGCCAGACGCGGGACAGCGCCTCGTGCCCGGCCAGATGCAGACCGACGGACACGATGCCGGTCGCCATGACGGCGGCCCCGGACGCCGGTCGGCGGCGCGACCACCAGTCGTGGAACCGGGAGCGCGGGGAGGACGAGGCGGGCGGGGAGAAGCCGGGCATGCGGCCGATGCTAGGGAGCGCACCCGCGCGCGGTGAGCGGGCCACGCGCGCGTACCCGCGAAAACGCGCGGGTGCGCCATGCCCCCGCCTACCGACCGCAGCCCGTCCGACGGCCCGGCGTCACTTCAGGTGCCGGTCCAGGAACCGGCATCCGTCCTCCAGCTCGAAGGCCGGGGTGCCGGTGTGCCCGCCGAGGTTGGCGTGCAGCGTCTTCTCCTTGCTGCCGAAGGCGTCGAACAGGTCCAGGGCGCGCTGCCGGGGGTTCCCCTCGTCGTCCCACTGCAGCAGGAACAACAGCGGAACGGTGACCTGCCGGGCCTCCTCGCGCTGGGCGCGGGGCACATACCCCCCGGCGAAGAACCCGGCGGCCGCGACGCGCGGTTCGACCACCACCAGCCGGATGCCGAGAGCGGTCCACCCGCCCGAGTACCCGACCGGACCGGCGATCCCGGGCAGCTCGAGGAGGGCGTCCAGAGTCGCCTGCCATTCCGGGACCGCCTTCTCGACCAGCGGGCCGATGAGGGCCTCGAAGATCTCGTCGACCGGCTCACCCGCCTGCATCGCCCGCCGGAGGTCGGCGCGGGCCCGCTCGTCGGCGGCGGACCGGGGCCGGTCACCGCACCCGGCGGCGTCGATGGAGGCCACCGCGTAGCCGCGCGCCGCGGTGTAGCGGGCCCGGGCCACCAGCCGGGGGTCCGCCTTGGGCAGGCCGTTGTTGTGGGCCATCAGAATCAGCGGGACCGGTGCGGCGGACCCGGGCGTCCACAGGGCGCCGGGGATCTCGCCGAGGGTGAATTCGCGCTTGAGTACGCCGTCGTCGAGGCGCTGTTCGGAAGTGAATCGCATGGTCGTGCCTTTCGGGAATGCGCTGGAACGGCGCTCCCGGACGACCTATCGCCCGACCGTGACCCCGGAGGGGAGCACCCATGTCGATACAGCGTTCACGGGTACCACCTCCTCGTTCTCTCGCACGGCCTCGGGGAAATTAGCAGGGGCGGCCTCGGTCCGCCAACGGGATTTCCGTGCGGGACCGGCGGTCGGCGCCGGGCCGCGCCGCCGTGCTCCCCCGGCCCGGCCGGCGGCCTCAGGCCGGGCGGACCACGCCGTGGACGCCGGACCCGCCGTCGTGGTGGACCGACTCCTCGCGCACGTAGGCGCCGGGCTTCGGCGAGTGGATCATCATGCCGTGGCCGATGTAGACGCCGACGTGGCTGAGGTCGTCGTAACGGAAGACGAGGTCGCCGGGCTGGGCGTCGGCGAGGGGGACCGTGACGCCGGCGTCCGCCTGGGCGCGGGTGCTGCGGGGCAGGGTGACACCGGCGGCCTTCCAGGCGGCCTGCGTGAGGCCGGCGCAGTCGTAGGAGCCGGGTCCGGTCGCGCCCCACACGTAGGGCTTCCCGATCTGCGCGCGGGCGAAGGCGACGGCCTTCTCTGCCCTGGCGGCGTACGACGCGTCCGCGGCGGGGCCTGACGAGGACGCCGAACCGGTCGACCCCGCGGCCGGGGACACCGGGCCCGACGAGGCTGCGGCCGGGGACGCCGGGCCTGCCGACGATGACGATGACGATGGCGCCGACGTCGCCGATGTCGCGGCCGGGACCGCGGCCTGGGGGCCCGACGGTTGCGTGTCCGAAGGCACGCCGGCGCTCTCCTGCCGGGCGGTCGGCTGCGCGGTCTGCTGTGCTGCCTGCTGGGCCGCTGCCTGCTGCCGCGCGAGCTCCGCCGCCGCGCGCGCGGCCTCCTCCTGCTGCTGCTTCTCGATCGCCGCGAGGCGCGCCTGCTCCTGCGCCTCCAGCCCGGACAGCAGCTCGCGCGCGTGCACGAGCTTCTTCTGGACGGCGGCCTTGGCGATCCGCAGGCCGTGCTGCGGGTCGGTGAGCGCCGCGGTGCTCTCGGCGCGCTTCTGGCCTCTCTTCGTCGAAGCCGGCCGCTCGGCGACGCGCTCGTCGGGCGCGCCCTGCCGACGGTCCGTCAGCCGGTCCGCCAGCCGGTCCTTCAGCCGGTTCAGGGCGGCGTCCTGCGGGGTCTCCGGGCGGACGAAGGCCGCGGTGTCGGGCGCGGAGGCGGTGTCGCGCGCGGAGGCGCCGGTGCGGCTCTGCGCCGCGGCCTGTGCGCGGGATTCCGTACGCGCCTCGTCGGTCCTGCGGGAGCGCTGGGGGGCGACGGCGTCGAGGAAACCCTCCACGCGCGTGCGCTGCTTGGTCGTCTTCTCCGTGGCGGAGCTGGACTTCTCGGTGGCCGACTCCGCCCGGCGGTAGAGGTCGTCGACCTTCTTCTCGACCTCCTCCAGGCTCGGCCGGTCGTCGGCCGACGCGGCGGCGTTCGCCGACTGGGAGAGCAGGGCCACGGACGTGAGGGCCGCGGTGGCGAGGGCGGGGGGACGTATGCCCGCCACCCGCGAACCCGCGGGGCGTGGCCTGCCGTGCTGCGACGCCAAGGGAGGCGACTCCTTCCAAAAGCCCCGCCTGCCGGTCGGCGGTGGGTCCCTGAGGGGTCCGGGGCACTGGGGGAGGCGTTCGGGTGGGCGGAGGGCCGCCCTGCGGTCCTCTTCCGACGGATTCGGGCCCGTCCCCAGGTCTCGGCAGGTTCCCGGATCCACGCGGCGCGAGCGGGCGCCTCGGACTCGGCGGAGGCCGCTCGGTCCGGCGGGGGTCGCCGGCGGGGGGTCGTACGGCCTGTCCGCACGGTAGCCAACGCGTGTGGCCCGTGTGAAGGTTGATGGGTGATATGCCCGATACATTTTCGTGACCCGAGGGCGTGATCTCGCCCCCCGGCCGGATCGGTCGCGGTTGGTGACCGCGGGGGGCCGGAGGGTGAGTGCGGGGCGAGTTTCCGGGACGGCGGCCGGTTGTCGGTGGCGCCCCCTAAACTCGGAGAGCGATGAGCAGCCTCTTTGACGACAGCTTCCTGGCGGACCTCAAGGGCCCCCGTGCCCACGAGGAGGAGCCCCCGCCGCCCGAGGACGAGCACGGACCGGAGCCGGTCCCGGACGATCTGTTCGGCGGGAAGTTCGACGTGCCCCCGGACCGGGACGCGTACTACCGCGATGGCGCCCCCCGCCCGGCTCTCGACGCGGCGGCGCTCCTGGAAGGGCTGAACGACAACCAGCGTGCGGCGGTCGTGCACGCCGGCGCCCCGCTGCTCATCGTGGCCGGCGCCGGCTCGGGCAAGACGCGCGTGCTCACCCATCGCATCGCCCACCTCCTCGCCGAGCGGCATGTGCACCCGGGGCAGATCCTCGCGATCACCTTCACCAACAAGGCCGCGGGCGAGATGAAGGAGCGCGTCGAGCAGCTCGTCGGCCCGCGCGCGAACGCGATGTGGGTCATGACGTTCCACAGCGCGTGCGTGCGCATCCTGCGCCGGGAGAGCAAGAAGCTCGGCTTCACGTCGTCGTTCTCGATCTACGACGCCGCCGACTCCAAGCGCCTGATGGCCCTGGTCTGCCGCGACCTGGACCTCGACCCCAAGCGCTACCCGCCCAAGTCCTTCAGCGCCAAGATCAGCAACCTGAAGAACGAGCTGATCGACGAGGAGGACTTCGCGGCCCAGGCGGCTGGGGGCGCCTCCCAGGCCATCGGGTCTGGGGGAGGGTTCGAGAAGACCCTCGCCCAGGCCTACGCGATGTACCAGTCGCGGCTGCGCGAGGCGAACGCCCTCGACTTCGACGACCTGATCATGACGACGGTCAACCTGCTGCGCGCCTTCCCCGACGTCGCCGAGCACTACCGCCGCCGCTTCCGCCACGTCCTGGTCGACGAGTACCAGGACACCAACCACGCCCAGTACGCCCTGGTCAGGGAGCTGGTCGGCACGTCGGAACACCCCGTCGACGTCCCGCCGAGCGACCACGACGTGCCCCCCGCCGAGCTGTGCGTCGTCGGTGACGCCGACCAGTCGATCTACGCCTTCCGCGGTGCCACCATCCGCAACATCCTCCAGTTCGAGGAGGACTACCCGAGCGCGACGACGATCCTGCTCGAGCAGAACTACCGCTCGACGCAGACGATCCTGTCCGCCGCCAACGCGGTCATCGAGCGCAACGAGTCGCGCCGGCCCAAGAACCTGTGGACCAACGCGGGCGCGGGCGCGCGCATCACGGGCTACGTCGCCGACACCGAGCACGACGAGGCGCAGTTCGTCGCCGACGAGATAGACCGCCTCACGGACGCGGGCGACGCGAAGGCCGGCGATGTCGCGGTCTTCTACCGCACCAACGCCCAGTCCCGTGTCTTCGAGGAGATCTTCATCCGGGTCGGCCTGCCCTACAAGGTCGTCGGCGGGGTCCGCTTCTACGAGCGCAAGGAGGTCCGGGACGTCCTGGCCTATCTGCGCGTGCTGGCCAACCCGGAGGACTCGGTGCCGCTGCGCCGCATCCTCAACGTGCCGAAGCGGGGCATCGGCGACCGGGCCGAGGCGATGATCG
This sequence comes from Streptomyces sp. NPDC001027, assembly GCF_040299045.1. NCBI lineage: Bacteria > Bacillati > Actinomycetota > Actinomycetes > Kitasatosporales > Streptomycetaceae > Streptomyces > Streptomyces sp. NPDC001027. The sequence goes on along the minus strand of NZ_JBEPBI010000125.1, from coordinate 16,938 downwards.
ACGCCCTCTCCCAGCGCGAGAAGATCAGCTTTCCGCAGGCCCTGAAGCGGGTCGACGAGGCCTACGGCATGGCCGCGCGGTCGACGAACGCCGTGAAGCGGTTCAACGTGCTCATGGAGGAGCTGCGCACGATCGTCGAGTCGGGCGCCGGTCCGGCGACCGTCCTGGAGGCGGTGCTCGAACGCACCGGCTACCTCGCCGAGTTGCAGGCGTCCACCGACCCCCAGGACGAGACCCGCATCGAGAACCTTCAGGAACTCGCCGCCGTGGCCCTGGAGTTCGAGCAGGAGACCGGCGAGGGCGAGGGCGCCGCACCGGCCGGGCTCTCCGACTTCCTGGAGCGGGTCGCGCTGGTCGCCGACTCCGACCAGATCCCCGACGAGGAGGAGGACGGCTCGGGCGTCATCACCCTGATGACCCTGCACACCGCCAAGGGCCTCGAGTTCCCGGTCGTCTTCCTGACGGGCATGGAGGACGGCGTCTTCCCGCACATGCGCGCCCTCGGCCAGACCAAGGAGCTGGAGGAGGAGCGCCGGCTCGCGTACGTGGGCATCACGCGCGCGCGGGAGCGGCTGTACCTCACCCGGTCGTCGCTGCGCAGCGCCTGGGGGCAGCCGTCGTACAACCCGCCCTCCCGGTTCCTGGAGGAGATCCCGCCGACGCATGTGGACTGGAAGCGGACGGGGGCGGTCTCGCCCGCGTCGTCCGGCGCGGTGTCCGGGGTGGCGGCGTCGCTGGCCTCGTCCCGCTCGCGTTCCTCGGCGGCGGGCGCGTCCGGATTCGCGACGCGTCGCACGGCGGGGGAGAAGCCCGTGGTCGCGCTGGCCGTCGGCGACCGGGTCACGCACGACCAGTTCGGGCTCGGCACGGTCGTCGGGGTGAAGGGCACCGGCTCCAACGCGGAGGCCACCGTCGACTTCGGCGACACCAAGCCGAAGCGGCTGCTGCTGCGGTACGCGCCGGTCGAGAAGCTCTGAGCCGTGTGCCGGGCGGCCGCCGCCCGGCACACGGGTGAGCCCCCGCTTCGGCGGCGGGGGCTCAGCGGCCGTCGGCGCGGACGCGGTCGGCGACGAGGCGGGTTCTCCCGCCGGAAGGCGGGGCCGGGAGAGCGCGGAGCGCGCTTACGTCGGGTTGAGTCCGTGGCTGCGCAGCCACGGCAGCGGGTCGATCGCCGAGCCGCCGGCCGGCCGGACCTCGAAGTGCAGGTGCGGGCCGGTGGAGTTGCCGGAGTTGCCCGAATAGGCGATCGGGTCGCCGGCCTTCACCGTCGTGCCGGAGGGGACGCGGTAGGTGGAGAGGTGGCAGTACCAGGTCTCCGTGCCGTCCTTCGCCGTCAGGATCAGCATGTTGCCGTAGGCGCTGTTCCACTGGGTGCGCACGGTGCCGTCGGTCGCGGCCATCACCGTCGTGCCGTACGAGACCGGGAAGTCGATGCCCGTGTGCTGCGACATCCAGTTGATGCCGGCCTGGCCGAAGTAGGCGCTGAGGCCGTGCTGCGCGACCGGGAGGGCGTACTTGGGGCGCAGCCGCTCCTTGCGGGCCGCCTCCGCCGCCGCCTTCTTCTTCTCGGCCTCCTGCTGCGCCTTGAGGTCGATGCGTTCCTGCGTGCGGCTGACCCGGTCGCCGAAGTCGTCGGCTCCGGCGCTGAGCGTCGCGAGCTGGTTGTCCAGCTTGGTGTTGGCGGCGGAGGGCTTCACCGGCTGGGCGTCCGAGGCGGACGTCGTGGTCTCCTTGCCGTCGCCGCCGGTCAGCGTGCCGATCGAGGCGGCGGCGATGCCGGCGACCCCCATCACGCAGACCGAGGGCACCGCCACCGTCAGCAGCGCGGAGCGCTTGGCGGGCATCCGGCGCCGGGAACGGTTCGCGTTGCGGGCGGCGGCCCGGCCGAGCGGCGCGGGGGCCGACTCCTCCTCCTCGTCGAGGAGCCCGAGCGGGGCGCCGTCCGCCGGCTCGCCTTCGGGGCCGCTCGCTTCGGGGCCGTCGGCGTCGTACGCGACCTGCTCGAAGGTGGCGGTGGCCAGCTGGTCGAACGGGACCTCGGCCTGCTGCTCGAAGTCGTCCGCGGTCTGCGCGGAGACGTCGGACGGCTCGCCGCCGGAGTTCCACTGCGTGGCGTCGTACGCGCCGGTGTCGAAGCTCTGCGTGCCCCATTCCCACTGCTGGGTCGCGTCGGCGGGGCCGCCGGGCTGGTCCGGCTGGAGCCATGCGCTCGTGTCCCAGTGGCCGGTGGCGTCGTGCGCCGTCGCCTGCTGCGGGACCGCGGACAGATGCTGGTGCTGTCCCGTCTGCCAGGCGGTCGCGTCGTACGCGCCGGAGTCGTGGACGGCGTGGTGCTGGGCCGCGTACCCGTCGTAGTGCAGGTTCTGGTGGGCGCCCGTGTCCATCGTCTGATGGCTGCCCGTGTCCGCGGACCCGTGGACGCCGGTGTGGTGCCACTGAGTGCCGTCGTACGTGCCGGTCGCGTGGTCGGCGCCGTCGCCCGCGAACCCGCTGAGCGCGTGCTCGGCGGTCGTGAAGTGGCCGGTGGCGTGCGTGCCGGCGTCGTAGCCGCCGGTCTCGTAGCCCTCATAGGCGGTGAAGTCGTCGTACGAGGCTTCCTGGGTGGCGTACGACGCGTAGTGCGCCGAAGCGGCGTCGGAAGCCGGGGCCGGGGAGGTCATGATTCCCGACGGGTGACGGTCATTCACCAACTTCTCTTTCGCCGACGACAGGGGCTGCCAGAGCAGTGCGGCGACTGTACCCGGCAGTACGCGGGCACGACAATGTTCTGCAGGTTTCGTGCCCGAAGGAAAGGGGCATTCGGCTCTGTTTCGGGGGACGACGGGCGCGGGCTTGGCCCTACGTTCGAATGCCGTTCGATGGCGAACGGGTGGCGGCGGGGTCGTCCGGGCGGCAAGGGGTCGTCGGGCGTCATCGGGCATGGCTGTGGCACGGCACGAGAAACGGCTGTTGGGCGGCGGTGTGCTCTCGTCGGCGAGCTGTCTCCGGACGGTAGTGGGGCGGTAGCGGGGCGCTGTCAGGCCACCGTGACGCCGGTCCGCCGGGCGCCGGAGCCGGCGGGCTCCTGTGAGGCGGGCGTGTCGAGGGCCTGCCGTATGCCGGTCGCGACGGCGGGGTGCACGGGCAGGGCGAGATGACCGATCCCCGTCACCCGGACGTTCTGCACCGACAGGTCGGGGTGGTCCACGCAGGCGGACTCCAGCGGGTCCATGAGGTGGTCCAGGTCGCTCCAGAAGCTGACGAACCGGGTGCGGCACCCCGGCGCGGGCCGGGAGAGCTCCTCGATCACCGCCGAGCCCGGGCGCATCTGCCGCACTATCGGGTGCGCGTTCGCCAGCGGCGCCACCCGGGTGCCCGAGTGCGGGGTGCCCAGCGTGACCAGCGTGCGGACGCGGACGTCACCGCCCAGCCGTTGGACGTAGTAGCGCGCGATCAGGCCGCCCAGGCTGTGCCCGACGACATCGACCTGCACGCTGCCGGTGCGCTCGCAGATCTCCTCTATGTGGCGGCCGAGCAGCTCGGCCGCCGTCCGTATGTCACAGGTCAGCGGCGAGTAGTTGAGCGACTCCACGCGATGCCTGCCGTGCTGCGCGAGGCTGCGGCGCAGCAGGACGAACACGGAGCGGTTGTCGATGAACCCGTGCAGCAGCACCACCGGCGGCGGCGCCTGCGTGGGCAGCCGGGCCGGATCCCCGGCGGCGGACCCCGCGGGCAGCGCGGGGCGCACCGGGCCGCGGCGCTCCTGTGCGATGCCCGACGGGTAGAGGAGCAGATGCCCCGCGAGGATCGCGAGGTCCAGGGCGGTCGCCTTGAGCAGGGTCAGGGACAGGCCGGCCAGTCGGCTCGGCAGACTCGTGAGGTCCGGCAGTCCCGGGATGCCCGGCAGGGCCGGCATGTCGGGGAGCAGACGCTGGCACAACGGTAGAAAGGGCTGCAGTGCCCGGGTGACCTTCATGGCCGACCTCCTGTCGGCACGCTGAGGACTTCTCTGTCCCCCGTGTGCCCTCGTGGAAGTCGCTGTCGAGGAGGTCGATCGGGCACGGCGGGGTGTGGAGCGGATGCGGCCCGTGGCTCGGGGTGCGTACGCCGTTGTGCGACGTTGCACCGTCGACGTGACGAGGATCCCTGCCGGTGTGGCGACAGGCTCCCCGCTGTCGTGCCTTACCTGCTCTACATGACCATCGTGCCTGTCGATGCGCCGCACCGCCACGCAGCGCGGGCTGCGACCCGACGGACGGCGACCTCGAAGCGGCTCCCTCTGCGCCTCGAACCCCCTGGGACAGGGTGCGAACGGTGCGCGGTGAACGTGTCCCTCCGTGTGATTTCCCCCTCGGTCAGCACCGCGAAACTGCCGGTTGCGGGATGCTGGCGATAACGTTCGTTCACTTCCCCCGGGCGGTGTGGCACGGGGTGTCCGTGGCCTCGAGGATGGACACAGTCGCTCGAGGACGGACGGAGTCGCTTCATGGAGGCAGTGATGGGTGTGGCAGCCGGTCCGATCCGCGTGGTGGTCGCCAAGCCGGGGCTCGACGGCCACGATCGCGGGGCCAAGGTGATCGCGCGGGCGCTGCGCGACGCCGGCATGGAGGTCATCTACACGGGGCTCCACCAGACGCCCGAGCAGATCGTCGACACCGCGATCCAGGAGGACGCCGACGCGATCGGTCTGTCCATCCTGTCCGGGGCGCACAACACGCTCTTCGCCGCGGTGATCGAGCTGCTGAAGGAGCGGGACGCGGCGGACATCCTGGTCTTCGGCGGCGGGATCATCCCCGAGGCGGACATCGCGCCGCTGAAGGAGAAGGGCGTCGCCGGGATCTTCACCCCCGGGGCGACCACCGCGTCCATCGTGGAGTGGGTCCGCGCCAACGTCCGGCAGTCCGCGCAGGCGTGAGCCCGTCGGGAGCGAGCCCTCGCGGGTGCAAGCCTTCGCGGGAGCGAGCCTGACGGGGACGGGCCCGCGCAGGCGCGGGCCGCTCAGTCGTCCCTGCCGCCGGGAGCCGGCGGTCCCAGTTCCTCCGCCATCAGCGCCCGCAGCCGAAGTGTTCTGCCCAGCCGCTGGAACGCCTCCGCCCAGTAGCCGCCCGCGCCCGGAGACGCGTCCTCCGGTTCGTCCGGCACCGCCAGGAGGGCGTCGAGCCGGGACGCTTCCGCGGGGTCGAGACAGCGCTCGGCGAGCCCCATGACGCCGCTGAAACTCCACGGGTAACTGCCCGCGTCCCGCGCGATGTTGAGCGCGTCGACGACGGCGCGGCCGAGCGGCGCGGCCCACGGCACGGAGCAGACGCCGAGCAGCTGGAACGCCTCCGACAGACCGTGCGCCGCGATGAACCCGGCCACCCAGGCCGCCCGCTCGGACGGCGGCAGCGTGCCCAGCAGCTTCGCCCGCTCGGCGAGGGACACCGCGCCCGGTCCGCCCGCGCCGGGCGACGACGGCGCGCCGAGCAGCGCCCGTGACCAGTCGGCGTCCCGCTGGCGGACGGCGGCACGGCACCAGGCCGCGTGCAGTTCGCTCATCCAGTCGTCGGCCACCGGAAGCGCCACGATCTGCTGCGGTGTGCGGCCGCCCAGCCGGGCCGGCCAGGCGGTGAGCGGGGCCGCCTCCAGCAACTGGCCGAGCCACCAGGACCGTTCGCCCCGGCCGGGCGGGGCGTGCGGCGACACGCCGTCGCGTTCCATGGCCGCGTCACACTCGTGCGGCGCCTCCACGAGGAGGGTCGGCGTGTCCCGGGTGTGGTCGACGGCCACGCACGTGCCGGCCCGGACCGCCATCCGCGCGGCGAGCGCCGACCCCGGCAGCGCCGAGAGCAGCTCCGCGGCCGTGGCCCGCACATTGCGGCTGCGGTCCGCCAGCGCCTGTTCCAGGAACGGCTCGTCGCGCGGGGCGAGCCCGGTGCGCAGCGAGTCGAGGAACATCAGCCGGTCCTCGGCGCGCTCCGTCGACCAGGTGGCCGCGAGCAGTTCCCGGGCCGCGTCGGGGTCGCGGGAGCGCAGGGACGCGAGCAGGGCGACCCGCTCGGCGAAGAGGCCCTCCTGCCAGAGGCGTCCGGCGGGCTCGGCCGCCGGGCCCGCGTGCGGCGCCGCGCCGCGGCCCGGCGCCGCACGCAGGGCGAACCGCCAGTCCGGGTTCAGCCGGGCCAGCCACAGGGCGCGCGGACCCGCGAACTCCAGAGCCGCGGGCCGCAGGTCGGTACGCGCGCGTGCCGCGTCGAGCAGCGCGGGGAGGGATTCGGTCGGTGCGGCGAATCCGCGCGCGTTGACCGCCGCCAGCCACTGGGGCAGCAGCTCCATGAGGTCCGGCGAGGCGCCTCGGCGGCCGCCCGCGCCGGGGCCGGGTCGGCCGGCCAGGAGCAGGGCGAGTCTGCGGGCCGCCGCGCCGGGCAGCGGCGGGCGGTCGTCCTCGGCGGCCGGTTCCGGGCGGGGCGCCGCACGGCCGGGGCGCAGGCCGGCGCGCCGGCGTACGGTCTGCGCGGCCGCCGCGTCCAGCAAGGCCGTCGGCGCGTCCCGGCCCGGGGCCGCTCCCGGGGGTGTGCGGCGGTCCGTGCCGAGAAGGGCCGCGGTGATCAGCTCGTCCCAGGCCGGGGACGGGGGCGGGGTCGGGGGCGGGGGCGGGAATGCGGGCGTGTTCACGGGACTCCCTTCTGCCGAGGCTGCCGAGGCTGCCGACCCTGCCGAGGCTGCCGACCCTGCCGAGGCTGTCGGCTCTGCGCCCACCGGCTCGGTCAGCGCTGCCGACGAGGTGTTCAGCACAGCTGCACCGCCTCTCCCGGGCCGGCCGGCCAGGCCGTCAGCGGCGTGAAGCCACGGTGGCCGCACTCTCCGAAGACCCGGACGGGCGCGCCGCCGGAGAGGGCCGCCAGACGCCACAGACCGGGACGGGCGAGCGCGGTGGAGGTGAGCGGCAGAGCCGTGCCGCCGTGCGCGTCCGCCAGTTGCCACGCGTCGCCGTCCGGCGTCGGGACGACGTCGGTCAGGGTCACCGGGATCGACTCCTGCCAGGGGTCGCGGCGCAGGGCCTCGCCGTAGCGGGCGGCCGCCTCGCGGGTGGACACGCCCGGAGGTCTGGCGCCGGTCGGGGCAGCCGGTGCGAACTGCTCGCCCAGAGCCGCCCGTTGCTGTCGCGCGCCGGGATACGCGGACAGCTCGGCGTCCAGTGCGAGCCCCACGGGCAGCATGAGCTCGGGAGCGCGGCCGGCGGCTCCGTAGGAGAGGACGAGCGCTGTTCGGCCCGTGGCGGTCCCGTACAGCCAGATCCGGCGGGTCGTCAGTTTCGGGTCGGGCGTGTCGTACTGGGCGAGCACCAGCCACTGGTCGCGGACCGGCGGGCCGTCCGCGGACGCGGGCAGGCCGACGCGACTGCGTACCGTCGCCGCGAGGTCCGCCGGCAGCCGCTCGCGGTGCAGCCAGCCCCGGTCGAGGAGGTGCAGCAGCGCGCACTCCTCCAGCAGCCGCACGGGCCAGCCCGGACCGGACGCGGGAATGGCTCCCAACTCCCGTACCCGAGCCGCCAGTCCGGGCGCCTGCGCGTCGACCATGCGGGCCGCCGTCTCCTCCCACAGCCCGTAACCGGCCTGTTCGGCGCCGGCCAGGCCGGAGCGCAGGAGATCGGCGAGCCGCTCCTCGAGCTCCGTCACCCCGCCCGTGACGCGCTCGGCGCGCCGCTCCGCCCGCCGCCGCGCCCCTTCCGCGTCGACGGGACCCGACGCGGAACCCTCCGCTCCCGGCGGCCGTTTCTCCCGCGTGCGCCGGCGCGCCGCGACCCACTGCTCGGCCCACTCCGGCTCCCGCCCCGTCGGCACCGCGTCCTCTCCGCCCGACCAGAGCAGCAGCAGCCCGAGGGCGTGCTTGCACGGGAACTTGCGGCTCGGACAACTGCACGTGTACGCCGGACCCGAGCCGCCGACCGCGTGCGCGACGTCGACGGCCGTCCGGTACGGGCTGCCGGCGCCGCCGCGGCACAGGCCCCACACCATGCCCTCCCGCGAGCTGCCCGTCCCCGACCACGGGGCGGGCGCGGCGAGTTTGCTTCCCGCTTTGCGTGACGCGGAGTCAGGCGCCAGTGCCAGCACCTGGTCCGCGGTCCAGCGCACCCCCTGCTCAGTCATGCCACCGACGGTAGATCCTCCCACTGACAATCGGCCCGCCGAGCCTCGGACGCATCCGTCCGGGACGGCGTTTGCGCAGGTCGGATCGCATTGTCAGTGCCGTGGTGCACGGTGGACACCAGATCCGAACCGGCCGAGATGGAGGGGGCCTCAGCCATGTCTGTGTCCGTAGATCCGACGTCCGTCGAACCGCGTGCGAACAGGCCGGCCGATGCGTTGCGCCCGCATGCCGAGGAGGCCTTCGCGGGCGAACTCGCCGCGCTGGCCGCGCAGGACGACCGGCCGCGTCCGGCCCGCTGGAATCTGTCGCCGTGGGCCGTGGCCACGTATCTCCTCGGCGGCGTCCTGCCCGACGGCACGGTGATCTCGCCCAAGTACGTGGGGCCGCGCCGCCTCGTCGAAGTAGCCGTCACCACCCTCGCCACCGACCGCGCCCTGCTGCTGCTCGGCGTCCCGGGAACCGCGAAGACATGGGTCTCCGAGCACCTCGCCGCCGCGGTCAGCGGCGACTCGACGCTGCTCGTGCAGGGCACCGCGGGCACCCCGGAGGAGGCGATGCGCTACGGCTGGAACTACGCGCAGCTGCTCGCGCACGGGCCGAGCCGGGAGGCGCTGGTGCCCAGTCCCGTCATGCGGGCCATGGCGGAGGGGGCGACGGTCCGGGTGGAGGAGCTGACCCGTATACCGGCCGACGTGCAGGACACGCTGATCACCGTCCTCTCCGAGAAGACGCTGCCGATACCCGAGTTGGGGCAGGAGGTGCAGGCCGTCCGGGGCTTCAACCTCATCGCCACGGCCAACGACCGCGACCGCGGCGTCAACGAACTGTCCAGCGCGCTGCGCCGACGCTTCAACACGGTGGTGCTGCCGCTGCCCGAGAGCGTCGAGGCCGAGGTGGACATCGTCGCGCGGCGCGTCGACCAGATCGGCCGCTCGCTGGACCTGCCGGCCGCGCCGGAGGGCATGGACGAGATCCGCCGGGTGGTGACGGTGTTCCGCGAGCTGCGCGACGGCGTCACCTCCGACGGCCGGACGAGGGTGAAGTCGCCGAGCGGCACGCTGTCCACCGCGGAGGCCATCTCCGTCGTGACGAGCGGTCTGGCGCTGGCCGCGCACTTCGGTGACGGCGTGCTGCGGCCGGGGGACGTGGCCGCGGGCATCCTCGGCGCGGTCGTCCGTGATCCGGCGGCCGACCGGGTCGTCTGGCAGGAGTACCTGGAGGCGGTCGTGCGGGAACGCGTCGGCTGGACCGACTTCTACCGCGCCTGCCGGGAGGTGAGCGCGTGAGCGGGGACCACGGGAGCAGGTCCGGCGCCACCAGGAGGAGGACCGAGGGGAGCGGCCGGGGCAACCGGAGCCGCGAAAACCACGTCAACGAGATGACCTGGTCGCTCGCGCACGCAACGGGGAGGGAGAGGGTGACGGTGAACGACGACACGAAGTGGCCCCGCAGGTGAAGGGTGACCACGGCACGGCCGACGTCGACGGGGCCGGCGGCCGGGCCGCGGGACGGCCGTTGCTGCTCGGGGTGCGTCACCACGGGCCGGGGTCGGCGCGGGCGGTGCGGGCGGCCCTGGAGGCCGCCCGGCCCCTGGCCGTCCTGATAGAGGGACCGTCCGAGGCCGATGCGCTGATCCCGCTCGCCGCCGACGAGGACATGCGGCCGCCGGTCGCCCTGCTCGCACACGCCGTCGACGAACCCGGCCGATCGTCCTTCTGGCCGATGGCCGAGTTCTCGCCGGAGTGGGTCGCGCTGCGCTGGGCGCTGGACCACGCAGTCCCCGTCCGCTTCATCGACCTCCCGGCCGCGCACTCGCTGGCCTGGGAGAGCACACCGCGGACGAAGGAAGAGGAGCGGGACGGGCGACGGGACGAGGAGGGGAGCGACGGGGGAACGGGGGACGACAGGGGAGAGGGGGCAGAGAGGACAGAGGGGCGTGCGGGGGCGGAGGGGAGCCGCGCGCGGCTGCGGGGTGATCCTCTCGCCGTGCTGGCCGAGGCCGCGGGGCACGACGACGCCGAGCGCTGGTGGGAGGACGTCGTCGAGCACCGGACCGCGGGGGCGCGGGACCCGTTCGCGCCGTTCGCCGCGATCGAGGAGGCCATGGAGGCGCTGCGCGAGGCCGACGACACCGGGCCGGGCCCGAGCGGAGCCGACCGGGATCTCGTGCGCGAGGCCTGTATGCGCGGCCACCTGCGGTCCGCGCAGCGGGAGTTCGGGCCGGAAAGGGTGGCCGTGGTCTGCGGGGCGTGGCATGTGCCCGCGCTGCGCCGCAAGGTCGCCGTCGCCGCCGACCGGGCGCTGCTCAAGGGGCTGCCCAAGGTCCGGGCCGATCTGACCTGGGTGCCGTGGACGCACCGCCGGCTCGCCCGGGCCGGCGGGTACGGCGCGGGCATCGACGCGCCGGGCTGGTACGCCCACCTGTTCGGCGCGCCCGACCGGCCCGTCGAACGCTGGCTCACGAAGGCGGCGGCTCTGCTGCGCGAGGAGGACCACTTCGTGTCCCCGGCGCATGTCATCGAGGCGGTCCGGCTGGCCGAGGCGCTCGCCGCGTTGCGCGGCCGGCCGCTGCCGGGACTGAGCGAGACCGCCGACGCCGCGCGGGCGGTGCTGTGCGAAGGCTCGGACGTCCCGCTGGCGCTCGTGCAAGACCGGCTGGTGATCGGGGACGTGCTCGGCGAGGTGCCGGCGGGCGCGCCCGCGGTGCCGCTGCAGCGCGACCTGGACCGGCAGCAGCGACGACTGCGGCTCAGACCGGAGGCGGCGGAGCGGGAGTTGGCGCTCGACCTGCGCAAGGAGAACGACGCCGAGCGCAGCAGACTGCTGCACCGGCTGCGTCTGCTGCACGTCGCATGGGGCGAGCCGGCTGCCTCACGCGGCAGCACGGGGACGTTCCGGGAGACCTGGCGGCTGCGGTGGGAGCCGGAGCTGTCGGTGCGGGTCGCCGAGGCCGGCGTGTGGGGGACGACGGTGACGGCCTCCGCCAGCGCGAAGGCGGCGGCGGACGCCGTCGCCGCGCACGGCCTCGCCGAGGTGACGGCGCTGGCCGAGCACTGTCTCCTGGCCGGTCTGCCGGACGCGCTGCCGACCGTCATGCGGGTCCTCGCCGACCGGGCGGCCCTCGACGCGGATGTCGGGCATCTCGCGGAGGCGCTGCCCGCCCTGGTCCGCGCCCTGCGCTACGGGGACGTGCGCGGCACCGACGCCGGCGCGCTCACGGAGGTCGCCGCGGGCCTCGCCGAGCGGATCTTCGTGGGTCTGCCGCCGGCCTGTGTCTCGCTGGACCCGGACGCGGCGGACTCGATGCGGCGTCATGTCGACGCGGTGCACGGTGCGGTGGCGATGCTCGACGACGTCGGCGCGGCGGACGAGGGGGAGGCCTCCGGCACGGGCCGGCGCGTCCGCTGGCGTGCGGTGCTGCGGACGTTGGCCGGGCGGGACAGTGTGCCCGGCGTCATCCGGGGGCGTGCCGCACGGCTGCTGCTGGACGACGGCGAGCTGGATCCGGAGGCGGCGGCGCGGCTCATGGGGCTCGCCCTCTCGCCGGGGACGCCGCCGGGCGACGCGGCCGCCTGGATCGAGGGCTTCGTCGGCGGAGGCGCCGGGGGCGGGCTGCTCCTCGTGCACGACGAACGGCTGCTCGCCCTGGTCGACGGGTGGCTGACGACGGTGACGGCGGAGGCGTTCACGGACGTACTGCCGCTGCTGCGGCGCACGTTCTCGGCGTACGAGCCGGGGGTGCGCAGAACGCTCGGCGAGCTGGTGCGGCGCGGTCCGGGGGAGCGGTCGGGCGGGCCGGGCGCCGAGGCCACGACGCCCGGATTCGCGGCAGCCCTCGACGCGCGGCGCGCGGACGCCGTCCTGCCGGTGGTGCGTCTGCTGCTCGGGCTGGACCCGGGCGGGACGGAGGAGACGGGCGGCGAGAAGGACGAGAAGGACGAGCCGGAGGAGCCGGAGGAGCCGGAGGAGAGGGAGAGCGCAGACGAGTCGGAGGGTGCGGGCGAAGCCGGCGGCGCCGGCACGGCACGTGGGTCGGGGGACGCCGAGTACTCGGAGGTGGGCGCATGACGACGACCGGTCCGAGGACGCGCGTCACGGAGGCGAGGGGCACGGAGGCGGACGCCATGGCGGCGAGAGGCACGGACGGGAGCGACGCGGGCCGGAGCGACACGGACAGGGCGACGGGGGCGGACGCCGGGCAGGAGCGGCTGAGGCGCTGGCGGCTGGTGCTCGGGGGCGACGCGGCCGACGGCACGGGCCACGGCCTGTCCGGCCGGGACGCCGCCATGGACGGGGCGCTCGCCGCGCTCTACGGAGCGCCGGAGGGTCCGCGCACGGGGCGGGAGCGTTCGGGAGGGCTGGGGGCCTCGGCGCCGTCCGTGGCGCGCTGGCTCGGGGACATCAGGACGTACTTCCCGTCCTCTGTGGTGCAGGTCATGCAGCGCGACGCCGTCGACCGGCTCGGACTGTCCGCCCTCCTTCTGGAGCCGGAGATGCTGGAGGCGGTCGAGGCCGACGTGCATCTCGTCGGCACCCTGCTCTCCCTCCACCAGGCGATGCCGGAGACCACGAAGGAGACGGCGCGTGCCGTCGTCCGCAAGGTCGTCGAGGACCTCGAGAAGCGGTTCGCCGCCCGCACCCGGGCCGCCCTCACCGGCGCGCTCGACCGAGGCGCGCGGCTGCACCGCCCGCGCCACCGCGACATCGACTGGAACCGCACGATCGCCGCCAACCTCAAGCACTACCAGCCCGAGTACGGGACGGTCGTACCGGAGCGCCTCGTCGGGTACGGCAGGGCCTCGCAGTCGCTGCGCAAGGAGGTGATCCTCTGCATCGACCAGTCGGGTTCGATGGCGTCGTCGGTGGTGTACGCGTCGGTGTTCGGGGCGGTGCTGGCGTCGATGCGGTCGCTCAGCACCCGGCTCGTCGTCTTCGACACGGCGGTCGCCGACCTCACCGACCGGCTCGACGACCCCGTGGACGTCATGTTCGGCACCCGGCTCGGCGGCGGCACGGACATCAACCGGGCGCTGGCCTACTGCCAGTCGCAGATCACCCGGCCCGCCGAGACGGTGGTGGTGCTCGTCAGCGACCTGTACGAGGGAGGCATACGCCACGAGATGCTCAAACGGGTCGCGGCGATGAAGGCGTCGGGCGTGCAGTTCGTCGCGTTGCTCGCCCTGTCCGACGAGGGAGCGCCGGCCTACGACCGGGAGCACGCGGCAGCGCTCGCCGCGCTGGGGGCGCCGGCGTTCGCCTGCACGCCCGATCTGTTCCCGGAGGTCATGGCCGCGGCCCTGGAGAAACGGGCGCTGCCGGTACCGGACGGGGGGTGAGCGGAGGGACGGCAACGGCAGGATTACCCATCGGTAACAGGGGCTTGCGCGACGGCGGGACCCGCGTGCAAGGATTCGGGACACGTTGCCGCCGCCCACGGGAGGAACGTCCCCTCTTGGCCTCGTCCGCCGTTCCGCCCGCTGCCGCTGCCGCTGCCGCTGCCGCTGCCGCTGCCGCTCCGCGGGCCGCGCGCTCGGGGCAGGCGCGGCGCGCACTGCACCTCGCGCTGCTGGTGGGCGGATTGTTCGCGCTCGGACTCCTCGGCGGGGAGCAGGCGCAAGCGGCGGACGGCGTGCCGCCCGCGCGGGCCGGGTCGCGAGCCCTCTCGTCGCCGCCCGGTCCGTCCGTCGTGCCGGACCTCGCCGCACGCCCCCGTGGTCGCGACGTCCCCGCGTTCCGCCCCGTCCGGGCCGTGCCCGCCCTCCCGGCGCCTGCGTCCCTCCCGAAGCCCCACACGCACCACACCCACCCCGAGCCCGACACCCACCCCGCGCACCACACCCACCCCGAGCACCCCACCCACCCCGCGCAGCCCACGCGGGCGGCCGCTGGGGCGGTGGAGGCGGACGGGCAGGGACCGGGTTCCGCCGCCGACGGTGTGTCCGCCGCCGACGGCGTGCACGCCGTCCTGCCGTCGCAGCACCGCACGCCGCTGTGGCAGGCGTCCGGCCCCGCCCCGCGCGGCGACGCCGCCGGGACGCGGGACGGTCGCCGGGACGTCCCCGTCTTCCCCGGCTGAGTCCCGGCAGCCTGCGGCCCACCTCCGGAGGTTCCGCCCGCGGAGCTCCGGCCCCCGGGGGACTCGCTCGCTCCGCAGCTCGGATCCCATGACTTCGTGAGGCGACGGACCACGGACGGCCGAAAGCCGTCGGCCGGTTCGTCCGGGGCCTCACGGATGGGGGCGGGTGGTTCCCATTGGGGTGGGGACCACCGGCCCCGAGCCCCTGAGGGGCTGTTCAGGGGGCCTCACCGGGTCTACCCCAACCCGGTGAGGTCCTTCCTCCCCATCTCACATCCGGCACGGGGTGCCAGTGATCTCGGCATCATGTGACAGGTATCACCGCTCAGGTGTGACCCTCGATTTAGGGGCCTCCTGCAAGCAGCGATAACCTGCGAGACGGACATGCCGCGCGCTCGGACACCGTGTGCGCCTCCCTTGTGACTGACAGACGAAGCGGACGTCACGTTGCCCTCGCGGCACGCCCACGCAGACAACGAACCGCGAGATCACTGATAGGGACGGAAGCGCGTGGACCTGTTCGAGTACCAGGCGAGGGACCTCTTCGCCAAGCACGATGTACCGGTGCTGGCCGGTGAAGTCATCGACACGCCTGAGGCGGCCCGCGCAGCCACCGAGCGTCTCGGTGGCAAGTCCGTCGTCAAGGCCCAGGTGAAGGTCGGTGGCCGCGGCAAGGCCGGCGGCGTCAAGCTGGCGGCGACCCCGGACGAGGCCGTCGCCCGTGCGACGGACATCCTCGGCATGGACATCAAGGGCCACACGGTCCACAAGGTGATGATCGCCGAGACGGCCCCGGAGATCCTGGAGGAGTACTACGTCTCCTTCCTCCTGGACCGTGCGAACCGCACCTTCCTCTCCATCGCGTCCGTCGAGGGCGGCATGGAGATCGAGGAGGTGGCGGAGACCCGCCCCGAGGCCGTCGCCAAGACGCCGATCGACGCCAACGTCGGCGTGACCCCCGAGGTCGCCCGCCAGATCGTCGAGGCCGCGAACTTCCCGGCCGAGGTCGCCGACAAGGTCGAGAACGTCCTCGTCACCCTGTGGAAGACCTTCGTCGAGGAGGACGCCCTTCTCGTCGAGGTGAACCCGCTGGCCAAGGTCGCCTCCGGTGACGTCATCGCCCTCGACGGCAAGGTCTCGCTGGACGAGAACGCCGAGTTCCGCCAGCCGGACCACGAGGCCCTCCAGGACAAGGACTCGGCGAACCCGCTCGAGGCCGCGGCCAAGGAGAAGAACCTCAACTACGTCAAGCTCGACGGCGAGGTCGGCATCATCGGCAACGGCGCGGGTCTCGTCATGAGCACCCTGGACGTCGTCGCGTACGCCGGTGAGGCGCACGGCGGCGTCAAGCCCGCCAACTTCCTCGACATCGGCGGCGGCGCGTCCGCGGCCGTCATGGCGAACGGCCTGGAGATCATCCTGGGCGACCCGGACGTCAAGTCCGTGTTCGTCAACGTCTTCGGCGGCATCACCGCCTGCGACGAGGTCGCCAACGGCATCGTCCAGGCGCTGAAGCTCCTGGAGGACCGCGGCGAGGAAGTCACCAAGCCGCTCGTCGTCCGTCTGGACGGCAACAACGCCGAGCTGGGTCGTCAGATCCTCTCCGACGCCAACCACCCGCTGGTCCAGCGCGTGGACACCATGGACGGCGCGGCCGACAAGGCCGCCGAGCTCGCGGCTGCGAAGTAAGGGAAGAGGGACAGAACAGCCATGGCTATCTTCCTGAACAAGGACAGCAAGGTCATCGTCCAGGGCATGACCGGTGCCACGGGCATGAAGCACACCAAGCTCATGCTGGCGGACGGCACCAACATCGTCGGCGGCGTGAACCCGCGCAAGGCGGGCACCTCCGTCGACTTCGACGGCACCGAGATCCCGGTCTTCGGCACGGTCGCCGAGGCGATGGAGAAGACGGGCGCCAACGTGTCCGTCCTCTTCGTGCCGCCGGCCTTCGCCAAGGCCGCCGTCGTCGAGGCGATCGACGCCGAGATCCCGCTCGCGGTCGTCATCACCGAGGGCATCGCCGTCCACGACTCGGCCGCGTTCTACGCGTACGCCGTGTCCAAGGGCGACAAGACCCGGATCATCGGCCCGAACTGCCCCGGTCTCATCACGCCGGGCCAGTCGAACGCCGGCATCATCCCGGGCGACATCACGAAGCCGGGCCGCATCGGTCTGGTCTCGAAGTCCGGCACGCTGACGTACCAGATGATGTACGAGCTGCGCGACATCGGCTTCTCGTCCGCGGTCGGCATCGGCGGCGACCCGGTCATCGGCACCACGCACATCGACGCGCTCGCCGCGTTCGAGGCCGACCCCGACACCGACCTGATCGTCATGATCGGTGAGATCGGCGGCGACGCCGAGGAGCGGGCCGCGGCCTTCATCAAGGACAACGTGAAGAAGCCGGTCGTCGGCTACGTCGCGGGCTTCACCGCGCCCGAGGGCAAGACCATGGGCCACGCCGGCGCCATCGTCTCCGGCTCCTCCGGCACGGCCGCCGCGAAGAAGGAGGCCCTCGAGGCCGCCGGCGTCAAGGTCGGCAAGACGCCGACCGAGACGGCGAAGCTCGCGCGCGAGATCCTCGCGGCCGGCTGAGTCGTCCGACCGCGTCACCCGGCTGACGCGTCCGGCCGAGCCTTCGGCAGGGACGCGGCGGCCCAACGTCGGCGGGCCAGACGGAAGATCACACGTCTGAACACCACTCACGCAAAAACAAAACACGTTATCCGAACAGAAAGTTAAAATCTCGCGGG
>NZ_JBEPBI010000124.1:0-23578 GCF_040299045.1 Streptomyces sp. NPDC001027 | reverse complement strand
GTTGAGGGTGCTCTTGCCCGCCCCGTTGGGGCCGACGAGGGCGGAGACCCGGCCGCGCGGCAGCCCGAAGGTGCAGTCCTGGAGCGCCCAGCCCCGCTTGTAACGTTTGCCGAGTCCCCGGGCGCTCAGCACCTCTGCGGCTTCCTTGTCACTCAACGGGCTCCACTCCTTCGGTCGTCAGGTACTGCGCGTCGGCGACGTCCTGGAACAGGGCGTCCACGTCCTCGCGCTCCAGCCCCGCGTCGCGTGCCGCCGACATCCAGCGTTCGAGTTCGTCGCGCAGGGGTGCTCCGGCCGCTGTCGCCGGCGTCGCGAGGGACTTGCGGACGAAGGTGCCCAGTCCTTGGCGCGGCTCCACCAGGCCGTCCCGCTCCAGTTCGCGGTAGGCCCGCAGCACCGTGTTGGGGTTGAGCGCCGTGGCCGCGACGACTTCCTTCGCCGTCGGCAGGCGGTCCCCCGGCCCCAGCAGACCGAGCCGCAGTGCGTGCTTGACCTGATGGACGAGCTGGACGTAGGTGGCGACTCCGGAGCGGCGGTCGATCCGGAACTCGATCATGGCACCATCATTCCACTAATTGTTTAGTGGAATGAGCATGAGGGAGTCCGAGGAGCGGTGTCAAGCGCTCCGCGTCCGCCCGTGGACGGCGTCACCCGGACAGCGCGGCTACGCGTCCTGGTAGGCGTCGGCCTGAAGGCGGTACAGGCGTGTGTAGACGCCGTCCGCCTTCAACAGGCTGTCGTGATCGCCCTGTTCGACGACCTCGCCGCCGTCGAGCACATAGATCCGGTCCGCTTCGCGCACGTTGGCGAACCGGTGGGTGATGAGCAGGACCGTGCGGTCGGCGAACAGCTCTCTGATCCGTCCGAAGAGCTCGGCCTCCGCCTGCGGGTCGAGGGAGGCCGAGGGCTCGTCGAGCACCACGAAGTCCGAGTCGCGGTAGAAGGCGCGGGCCAGGGCCAGCCGTTGCCACTGACCCAGTGAGAGGTCGGCGCTGTCGCTGAACTCCTTGCCGAGGACGGTGTCGTAGCCCCGGGGCAGTCGATCGAGGAAGGCATGGGCCCCGGCTCGTTCGGCCGCCCGGGCGGCGCGGGCGCGGTCGGGGGGCGTCTGCGGTCTGCCGTACGTGATGTTGTCCGCGGCCGACAGCTTGTACCGGACGAAGTCCTGGAAGACCACGGCGGTCGTGTCCCGCAGCGTTCCCGGTTCCGGGTCCGGTTCGCCGTTGTACGTCAACTGCCCGCTGTCCGGCCGGTAGAGGCCGGAGAGGATCTTCGCCAGCGTCGTCTTCCCCGATCCGTTCACGCCGACGAGCGCGACGATCTCGCCGGCCCGCAGGGTGACGCCCACGTTCTTGAGGACGGGCGTGGTCATGCCCGGATAGCGGAAGCCGATCGACTCGGCGTGCAGCGAGACGAAGCCGTCCCGGGCGGTCCCGGGCCGGGAGTCCTCGCCGTCCGCGTCCTCCGTGACGCCGAACTCACGCAGGTCCCTGAGGTAGAGGACGGACTCGCCGAGGCCGTTGACCAGAGCGCCGATCATCTGCATCCGCAGGGAGATCTGCCACAGGCCGACGAGTGCCGTCAGCGCGGTGGGCAGCCCGACCGTCTCCGTCGCGACCAGCCACCACATCGTGCCGATCACCGCCGCCGTGGTCAGGTCCCCGGTCAGCCGGGCCGTGATCTTGCGGCGCGCGTGCAGCCGGTGCATGGCCTCGGCCTCGGTGATCTCGCGCTGGAACTGCTCGTCCCAGCGTCCGCGCAGCGTCGGGCCCAGGTGCAGGGAGCGGATCTCCTTGGCCTCTTCCCGGCCCGTGAGCAGCCGTTCCAGGTACTGCCGGGCCCGCCGGTTCTCGGACAGCGCGCGGTGCAGGCCGTAGCCCGCGCTGCGTTCCTCGCGCGACGCGCGCAGCGTCGGGATCACCGACATCAGCGCCAGCGGCAGCAGCCACCAGACGGTCATCAGCAGGACCCCGCTGACCGCGCAGACCGTCAGCATCGCCTGGAGCGCGCCGGCCAGCGCGGTCACCACCATGGCCGGCTGCGAACGGGAGGCGAACACGGCGCGTTGCAGCCGGTCGTGGAACGCCGGGTCCTCGAACCGCGCCAGTTCGGCCCGGTCGGCGGCGCGCAGCACGCTCGCCACGGCGTAGCGGTCCACCTTCACCGCGAGGATGCGCTGCCGGGCGGCGGCGGCCACCCTGAGGACCCCGGAAGCGGTGCCGAGGGCCGCGACCCCGGCGATCACCGGGATCAGCACCTGTGCTCCGGGAGGGGAGGCCGGGCCCGCTCCGGCGCCGGTCAGGGCGCCGCCCACGACCTGCCGCAGGAGCAGCAGGACCGCGACGAGTCCGAGGGCGGAGACGCACTGCGCGGTGAGCACCTGGAGCAGACTGCGCCGGTCGGCCCGCCAGGCGAGCTGCACGGCGAAGCGCGCGTTGCGGGCGAGCTCCCGCAGCGGGACGGCGTGGTCGGCGCCGCGGTCGTCACGAGGCATTCAGCGGCGTCCCAGCCAGTCGTCGTGCTCCTCAACGACGGCGCGAAGGGCCTCCCGGGAGTGGACGGTGTGTCCTTCGCCGGGCAGCAGGAGCAGCCGTGCGTGGCCGCCGGTGGCGACGATCGCCCGGTACAGGCCGACGGCCTGGTCCGCAGGGGTGGCCGGGTTGGCGTCCTCGGCGCCGTGCACGAGGAGCACGGGCCCGCGCAGCCGGTCGGCGAAGTTCAGGGCGCTGAACTCGCGGTAGACCTCAGGGGCCTGCCACAGGGTGCGGCGCTCGTAATGGAAGCCCGTCGGCGTCAGCGTGCGGTTGTAGCAGCCGCTGTGCGCGACGGCGCCCGCCGGGCCTTGCGCGTGCGCGAGGGCGTACAGGGCCAGGGTGGCGCCGAAACTGTGCCCGCCGACCATGACGGGCGACGGGTGCTCGGTGTGCAGGAGGGCGACGGACTCCTCGACGGCGGCGACGATCTGAGCCTGCGGCACCTTCGGCGTGGCGTCGTCCGGCCAGTGCAACGGCAGATCGAGGACCGCGCTGCGGTGACGGCCCGCGGTGAGGAAGACCGGGGCCGCCGACGAGGGCCGCTCTCCGTGACGCAGGGCGCGGATCCACAGCAGCCACGCGCCCGTGCCGTGGGGGAGGACGGTGAGCGCGGCCGGGCCGAATCCGGTGTCGACGCGGTGCCTGCGGACACCGGCGTCGGCGGTCTCGACGGCATCGATACCAGCCGTGGGGACGGCGGCGGCCCCGCGGACGGCGGCAGCCATGGGGGCGGCCGTGGCCCCGCGGACCGTGGCGTCGGCGGGGGCTGCTGAATCCGCGGGCGCTCCCGCCGAAGCATCCCAGCCCCCGTTCCCGTCGCCGTACGCGTCCTCGTCCCCGGTGGTCGGCGCGGCCCTGCGCGTTTGCGGGGAGCCGGGCTGTAAGGGGAGGAGCCCGGGGACGTCGGTGTGGCGCAGCCTGCCGGGGTGGCCGATGGAGACGAGCGAGCGCGTCCACCGCAGTCCGTTGTCGTCCTGGCTGTCGCCCGTGCCGTGGGCGTGTTCGAGGAGCAGGTCCGCGGGACCGGCCGCGCGCAGTTCCCGGACCAAGAGGGGAGGGGTCAGGAAGAGCGGCGTCCCCTCGTCCGGGTCGAGAACGGCGACCCTGGTGCCCGCGAGGTGCAGCAACACGTCCTCGTCCGGTTCGAAGGTGACGAAGCGTGGACCGGTGGCCTCCAGACGCACGGGCCTGTAGGGCTCGCCCACCTCCGCCCGGCCGGCCGTCTGCTGTTCCCGGTCCCGCTCTCCCCGCTGCTGGGCCTCCTGCGTCTCCTGATTCGCGCGAGTCGCCGGAGTCGCCCGGGGGGCCTCGGGCCGTCGCCGGTCCCGGCTTGTGCGGTCCGCGAGGAGGAGGGCGACCCTGCCGTCGTCGAGCCAGCCGACCGGTCCCTGACCGGACGGGCCGAGCGCGGTCAGCCCGGTGGCGGCCGGTACGCCCGGGTGGGTGCGGGCCGTGCGGGAGGCGTAGTCGGCCGTCCACAGGTACGCGGTGCGGTCCCGTGCGGATATCGCGAGTCCTGCGAGCAGGGGCAGCCGCGGGTGCCAGGCCAGGGTCGAGGGCAGCAGCGCGGGGACGGGCAGTCGCCAGGGTCTGCCCGGATCGTCGCGCAGGTGCAGGTCGGCGTGGTCGGGGCGAGCCCGGCCCGGTACGAGTCCGGCCAGGGCGGGGTCCAGGGTCAGCCCGCGCCACTGGACCGCGGCCGGGTTGCGTTCCCGGACCGAGGGATGGACGGGGCCGGTCAGTTCGAGTGCGGCCAGGCCGTCTGGTGCGGTGCGGCGGTAGCGGCGGGTGCGGTCGAAGTCATCGGACACGGGCACCTGCCGGTGTCCCGGTCAGGGTGACGGCGTCGACCAGGGCCTTCACCGCGCCGATGCCCGAGGCCGGGGCGCACACCGGCTGCCCCGCGTCGTCGAGTCCGACCGCGCACGGGACGCCCAGCCCGTGCAGCGCGCCGGGCAGTTCGGCCTCGCGGGCCACCGTGACCATGGTGACGGCGGCGAGCCGCTGGGGCTCTCCGGCGGCCAGCAGGTGCTTGAGGGACCGGCAGGACGGACAGTCGTCCGCGACGTACATCCGTACGGAGCTGATCTGTTCGGCGCACCTGGGGGAGGAGTCCTGCGCTGAGCGCTGCCGCCGGTCGATCGTCGTCAGGACGCCCAGGGTGGCCCCGCAGGCGACGGCCGCGCCGCACGCCCGCCACAGCAGGCCGCCACCGTGGGCGGGCAGCGCCAGGGCCGCTGCCGCGAGCAGCAGCCCGACGGCGTCGACGCCGATGTGGGCCTTGCCGACGGAGGCGAGCCGGGCCAGTCCGAAGCAGGCGCACCTGCGGCCCCGGGTGCGGACGGCGGCCACGGTCAGGCACGCGTAGGCCAGGCACGCGAGTGCTGCCGCCCACCGCGTGGGCAGCACAACTGCCCCGGCCGCCGCGAGCAGTTCGGCCGCGCCCACCAGGCGGGGGCCCGCCGGGGCGGCGAGCGGTCCCGAGCGGACGGGCCAGGACAGCCGCTCGGGGTCGGCGGCGAGTTTGGCGACGCCCGCGACGACGAGGGGACCCGTCAGGGCGGCGAGGGCGAGGTCGGCGAGTACGGTCAGGGCCATCGGTCACTCACTCCGATCGGTGACGAGCCAGCCGGCCGCGATCAGCCGGACGGCGACACGGGCGGGCCACGGTCCGGCCTCCGCCGGCGGCATGCCCTGGTGCAGCAGTCGCTCCACCAGCGCGGCCTCGCGTTGCCGGAGGTCGAGTACGGCGAGGGTGCGGCCGTCGGCCAGCACGGCCCCGCCGAACGGGAGGAAGGTGAGGGTGACGGCGGACCTTAGGGCGAGCGCGGCGCCCGCGGCGGGCGGGGCCCCGGCGGTCATGAGCGCTCCCTCAGCCAGCGGTCCAGCCAGACGAGACGCAGCAGCGGCAGGGCCTTCGCGGAGAGAGCCGCACCGTCCTGGAGGTCGGCGAGGACGGCGGCGGGATCGACCAGGCCCAGATCGCCGAGCGCGCATTCCCGGCCCAGTTCCGCCGTGATCTTCCTGCGTTCGCGGTGGAGGTAGCCGGCGGCGCACAGCCGCAGCCAGTGCCCGTGCGACGCCCTGGACAGCCCGTCCACCCCGGCCGCGGCCAGGACGCGGTGCAGGGGCAGGTGGTTCTGCAGGGCGCCGCGCCGGATGCGGCCCCGGGCGCGCGGCGGCAGGGCGTGGGCGGCCGCGAGCACCTCCGGGTCCGCGGCGGGCAGCGACGCGCCGTCGGCTCCGCGCTCCTCGAGTCCGCCCATCAGCGTTCCGACGACGGGCTGCAGGGCGTCGAGGCGGTCCTGCCACACGGCCATCGACCCGCGGTGCGCCGTCTCGTAGGCCTGTCTGCCCTCCTCGGTCAGCCAGCCCAGTCCGCTGCCGCCGGTAGGTGAGGGCGGCGGCGGGGCGCCGATCTGCTGGGCGTCGGGTTCGCCGGTTGATCCGGGGCGTCTGCCCGGGGTGTAGACGACGCGGTTGTCGAGGAGTTCGACGGCGTCGGCGAGCGTGTCGAGGGCGCCGGAGATGTGGAAGGGCTCGCAGGTGAGCAGTCGCCAGGAGCGCGGGCCGCGCGGGACGTCCGGGAGTTTGACGGAGACCAGGGACGCGAGCAGCGCGCCGGAGACCACCGGGAGCGCACTCTCGCCCGAGAGCGCGGCGTGCAGTCTGCGGGGGGCGACGAACTCCGGCAGGGGCGGCAGCAGTTCGGCGCCGGTCACCGTGTGGTGGTCGACCAGGGCGCAGGGGTCCACCCTCACCGGTCGCGGATCGAGCAGGGGGACCGCCGCCGGCGGGCGCTGCCCGGGCAGTCCCAGGTCGGCGTGGACCACGCGGGCGCGGTGACCGGCGCCGGCGGCGACCACGGCCAGATAGGCGGAGGACACTCCGCCGCTGTAGCCGATCGCATAGTGGTCCCCGTTGCGGGCGAGCGCGTCGCGTACGGCGTCCTCGAGCCGTCGCGCAACGGGCAGTTCGGGCGGCGTCTGGGTCACGGTGACGCCGTCCGCGTCGACGCGGATCTCGGTGTCGAGGGTGAGGCGGCGCACGCCCGGCAGCGGGCTGTGGTCGGCGGGGGCGGCCTGACCGTGCATCAGGGCGAGCAGTGCGCCGGGCTCCGGTTCCAGCCTGGCTCCCGGCGCGAGGAAGGCCGCGAGGTCGTCGCCGAACTCCAGACGTCCGTACCCGGCGCGGAAGTACACCGGGCGGGTGTGCGCCCGCTCGCGCCGCAGACGGAAGGACGCGCCGGTCGACTCCGCGCGCAGGCCCAGTTCGGCCGACGGGACCGAGGGGGCGCGCACCCGGCCGACGGCTCGGTCGACATCGTGCTGCTGCGTCACCGGGCCACCGACCCGGAGCGTCGCCGCGGCGCCCTGTTCGTGAACCCGGGCGGGCCCGGCAGCTCCGGACTCCACACCGCCTACCGCGCCGAGCGCTTCCTCGAGCCCGAGGTCCTCGCCCGCTACGACGTGATCGGCTTCGACCCGCGCGGCGTCAACCTGAGCGATCCGCTCACGTGCTTCCGCAGCCAGAGCGAACACGACAGCGCCCTCCAGGGCCGCCTCGTCGTGCCCGTCGGCGGGAAGCAGGTCGCCGCGACAATGGCGGCCGCCGCCCGGCACACCGCCGCCTGCGCGCAGCACGCCGGCCCCCTGCTCCCACACATGACCACCCTCGACGCCGCCCGCGACCTGGACCGGCTGCGACAGGCCGTCGGGGAGTCCCGGCTGAGCTTCGTGGGCTTCTCGTACGGCACCCTGCTCGGCGCCACCTATGCCAACCTCTACCCACGCCGCATCGACGCCATGGTGCTGGACGGCGCCGTCGACCCCCGACTGCGCTCCGCCGACGGCCTCGCGTACGACCGGCAGCGCGCGGCGGGAATGGAGCTCGCGCTGACCGAGTTCCTGCGCGTGTGCGACGCCGCGGACGACCTCTGCGCGTTCAGCGCGGGCGACCCCCGCCGACGGCTCGACCGCATCCTCACCCGACTGCGCGGCGGCTCGCTGCGGCTGCCCGACGGCGCCGACATGACCCTGAGCGCCGTCACCTCACTGCTCGCCGACTCCCTCGCCACCCCCTCCCGTCTCCCCGGCCTCGCCCGCACGCTGGCACTCCTGGACGCCGCGCCCCACACCCCGCGAACGGCCGGCGCCGAACCCACCGCACCGAGCGTGCACGACCGGACTCTTGCAGCGGACGACGACAACGAGGACGACGACGGCGTCAGCGAGCCGCCGTACCGGGGCGACGACTCGGAACCGGCCTACAACTGCCTGGACAAGCCCTATCCGGCGAGCCCCCGGACCTGGCCCGGGCGCGCCGGCCGCTGGGAGCGCACGGCGCCGCACTTCGGGCGGATGATCGCCATGGAGTCGGCCGTCTGCGCCACCTGGCCGGAGCGACCCGCCCGGGCCGACCGGTACACCGGACCATGGGACCGGCCCACGGACCGGCCCGTCCTCGTGATCGGCAACCTGTACGACCCCGTCACCCAGTACCGCTTCGCGGAACGGCTGACCGAACAGCTCGGCCGGGCCGAGCTCGTCACCGTCGACATGATCGGCCACACCGCGCTGGGCATGAGCGCGTGCGCCGACGAGATCACCACCCGATACCTGCTCGGCGGTGCGCCCGCGCAGGCGCGCGTCTGCACGCCGGACGACCCGCCCTTCACCGTCAGAGACTGAGCAGACCCACTGACTCATCAGGGGGAAGAAACGATGACCACGGACATCCCGCTCAACGCCGACTGTCCGCTGCCGGACCCGGCCGGGCTTCACACCGAACGTGAACTCGTGGCGGTGCTCCGGCTGCTGAAGGACCGCACCGGACTCACCTACCGCCAGCTGGAGAGCCGGGCCAGACGGGCCGGGCACCGGCTGCCCCGCTCGACGATCGCCTCGGTGCTCGCCCGGACGACCCTCCCTCGGGAGGAGTTCGTCACCGCCCTCGTGTGCGCCTGCGGGCTGAACCCGGCGCCGTGGCAGGCGGCGCACCGAAGAATCGCCGGACAGGCGGTGCACACGGACGCCGCCGACCCGCACGAGACCGCCCCCCGCCCCTGGCAGATGCCGTACTGCGCGCCCGGCCTGCGCGGTCACGACGAAGAGGTCGACTCCGTCGTGACCTGGCTGACCAACGCGCAGGACCCCGCCCCGGTCCAGGTCATCACCGGGCCGCCCGGCGTCGGCAAGTCCGTCGTAGCGCTGCGCGCCGTCGGCCGGGCCGCCGCCCACTACCCCGACGGCCAGTTGTACGTGGAGCTGCGCCGACCGCGACCGATGGCGGAGCCACTGCCCGCGGCCGACGTCGTCGACCGGCTGCTCCGAGGCTTCGGCTTCCCCCCGGCGCAGCTCCCCGCCGGGGCCGCCGAGCGCGCGGCCCTGCTGCGCACCACGCTCACCGAGCGCAAGGTCCTGGTGGTGCTGGACGACGCCGCCTCGGCCGCGCAGATACGCTCCCTCGTGCCCGCCCGCAAACGCAGCGCCCTGCTCGTCACCTCGCGGTTCAGTCTCGTCGCCCTGCACGGTTCCCGGCGCGCCCGGCTGCGTCCGTTGCCGGCGCCCGAGGCCGAGGCCGCGCTGCGGCAGCTGCTCGGCGACGAGCGGGCCGGTCCGAGCTCCCGGGCGTTGCGCGCGCTGGCCTCGTACTGCGGCGGATTACCGCTGATGCTCCGGATCACCGCCGCGCGGCTGGCCGCCCGCACGGATCTGTCGGTCGACGCCCTCGCGAGCCGGCTCGCCGACGAACGCGACCGTCTGGGCGCGCTGCGCGTCGCGGGCCTGGAGGCCCGGGCCAGTCTCG
The DNA here is from genome assembly GCF_040299045.1 of Streptomyces sp. NPDC001027. Lineage (NCBI taxonomy): Bacteria > Bacillati > Actinomycetota > Actinomycetes > Kitasatosporales > Streptomycetaceae > Streptomyces > Streptomyces sp. NPDC001027. The sequence goes on along the minus strand of NZ_JBEPBI010000124.1, from coordinate 14,237 downwards.
CCGACAGCTACCAGGACCTGACACGCGTAGACGACGCCGACCGCACGCTCGTGCGGACCTTCCTGTTCTTCGGCCGGTCGCGCGAGCCGGAGATCAGGCTGTCCCACCTGGCCGACGTGCTCGACGTCTCCCACGCGCGGGCGGAGTGGGCCGCGGAGCAGCTGTTGGACAGCCACCTGGTCGAGGTCACGCCCACGGGCCGCTACCGCATGCACGACCTGCTGCGGTGTTTCGCCAGGGAGCTGGCCGAGCGGGAGCACACGGCGGAGAAGGGCCGGTGGTCGGGGCCGATCGGCATGCTGACCACCCGCACCACCGTCGCCTGACGCACGGGGGAGCGGGCCTTGCGAGCGGCCCGTCGGCACCCTGCGAGCGGCCCGTCACCGGTCGCAGGGGGGCTCGTCCACTGCCCGCTGCGCCCGCCGTGCCTCCGCGGCGTCGAGGTGGGCCGACCGCATCAGATGCCTGTGCAACGAGGCCGGCTGTGTCCTTCTCAGTGCTGGCGCGGACGGGGCAGCAAGGCGAACGCGCTCTCCGCGATCGAGGTCAGGCGCTCGGGGCTGTGGCCGTACGCGCCTACGACATCGGTCCCGCGGACGAGGTCAGCAGCAGGCAGTGGGTCATCACGGGTTACGCGCTGGCGTTCGGCAGCCTGCTGCTGCTCGGCGGCCGACTGGGCGACCTGTTGGGCCGACGCACCCTCTTCGTGATCGGCTTGCAGGTTTCGGGGCCGCGTCCGTCGTCGGCGGCGCGGCCGGCAGCTTCGAGATCCTCGTCGCGGCACGGTGCCCGGCATGATCCTGCTGGGTCTGGGCATCGGCGCGGTGATGACCACCGCTATCCCGGGGGCGACCTCGGGCATTCACCACGAGGACTCGGGTGTCGCCTCGGCGCTGTTCAACACCGGTCAGCAAATCGGCGGCTCCATCAGCACGGCACTGCTGACCACCGTCGCCTCGTCGGCCGCGACCGACTACCTGACTTCGCACAGGCCCAGCGCGCTGGCCGCGGCGCAGGCCGGAGTAGAGGGTTACACGGCCACCCTCGCGTTTGGCTCCGGGTTCTTCGTGGTCGGTGCGGTGATCGCCGCGTTCCTGGCTCCGAATCGGGCCGTGGAGCCGTCCGAGGGCGAGCCCGTGACGGCCCACTGAGCCTGGATCCACCCAAGAGATGCCCAGCGGTCGCACTCCCGGACGAAGATGTGGCAGGCGCCGCCCACGGGCTCGCCGGAGTCCGTTCGGATGACGACGCGCCGGAGCTTGCCGCAGGCGCCGCATTCTTCTCGCCGACGGCAACATGTCGGCTTTCATTCGCTGCATTTCCCCGGGGCTCGGCACGTACGGTCGTACGACCGGTCGGGCTTGCGCAGTCGCTCAGGGACAGTCGTAGGTGAGATCGGTGACGACGGTGCGGTCGACGGGGGAGAGGAGACGCAGCTCGGCGCGCGCCGCGTAGTGGCCCTTGCCCTGGAAGGTCCACAGCAGGTGCAGGCGCGCCTGACGCCGGCCCTCGGCCACCACTTCCCGCAGGACGCCCGAGGCCGTGCCGTCGCTCCGGATCCAGCGGTACGAGAGCGTGCCCGGCCGGCCGTTGGTGGCGACGAGACCGACTACGTCCGCTGTGTCGTCGCACCCCACGACAGTCGGCCGCGCCACGACCTTCACCCCGCCCACTGTCAGAGAGGGGCCGATGCGCTGCCAGGCGAGGAGCGCGATGACGCCGATCAGCACCAGCGCAGGCAGGGCGTGTCTGCGCAGACGCCGCCGAGGCGGCGTGGGACGAGGCGGCATCGAGGGCAGCGTCCGATGGGTGCGCTGGGCGACGGCCGCTGTCACGCCCGGCCCGAACCGCAGCATCGTGCCTTCGACGCGGTCCGGTGCGGGCGCCGGCGCTGCCGGAGTCTGCGTGAAGGGCGGCGCGACGAGGTTCGAGTCCACGAGGGTCGAGTCCACGAGGGTCGAGTCCACAAGGGTCGTGTCCGCGTCGGGCGGCCGCTGGATCCAGTGACTGGCCAGCACGGTGGCGCTGTAGTCGGCGTCTTCCGGGCCGGGCCCGGCGCTCGGGGCGCGCTCGGCGACGCCGCCGAGGACCTGGGTGGGCTCGCTGTCCTCGGCGGAGGCGGGAGTGCGGTCGTGGGGAGCGGTCATCTGATTTCACACTGCCTGGTCAGGAGCTGTTGAGAGGCGCCGCCGTCGGCGGAGGCGGGGGTCGTGGTCGCCCCGATGGCCCAGTAGCAGCCAGTGCCCCGGAAGGTGTGGTCGACGGTGAGGGTGTACTGGGTGGATCCGCTGCGTGCGAAGGACTGGGACGCGCCGTCCGCCGTGCCGAGTCCGCGACCCGCGCCCGTGTACCACGAGACGTTGACGGTGAGCGGGCCGGTTCCGTCCGTCGTCACGGTGAGGGTCGCCGTGCCGGTCGTCGACCCCGTCTGCCGGAAGCCCGTCACGGCGACGTCCTTCACGGCGGGAGCCGAGGGCGGGGTCGGGGAGGCGGTCGTCGGCGTGGCCCCGGCAGTGGGTCCGCCGGGCGTCGTCTCCTCGGCCGGAGTCGTGGCGGCGGACGCCGAGGGCTCGCCCGGGTCGGTGGTCACCGGGGCGGAGACAGAAGCCGAGGCCGAGTCCGAGGGGCCGGGCGACGCGGTGGACGAGGCGGTCGAGGACGGCGACGCGGAGGGGTCGGCCGTGGTGGTCGGAGAGGCGGACGCGACCGGTTCCGCGGCTGCCTCGGCGCTGCTGGTGGCCAGGGCCTGCGCCGCCTGTTGCGGTGCGACTTCCGGGGCGTGCTGCTGTTGGTAGGTCAGGAGGACGCCCAGGAGCACGGCCGCCGCGGAGACGAGGGCCCCCGCCCGGCCGGGCAGCCACGACCGCGCGCCGCCGGGAGCGGCTCCGCTGCCCAGGACCGTGCGCGCGGTGTCCGTCGTGCTGCTCGGCGGGGCACTGCGGGCCGAGGGCAGGAGCAGCGGCGCCAGCGCCACCAGGGCGGCAAGCCGGCCGCGTCCGCGTTCCTCCCAGTCGGAGCCGTAGGCGGCGCCGGCGGCCGTCTCCAGTTCCGCGACGAACGCCTCGGCGTGTGCGGGACGTTCCAGCGGGTCCTTCGCGAGGCCGCGTCGCACCAGGTCCCGCACCGCCTCGGGGGCCTCGTCGGCGGGAATCGGCCCGTCGACATGCTGCAGGGCGAGCTCGGCGAGATTGTCGCCGGTGAACGGCCGACGGCCCGTCAGGCACTCGAAGAACGTGGCCGTGGCCGCGTACACGTCGGCGGCCGGGGAGACGGGGGACCCGGTCCACTGCTCCGGGGCCATGTAGGACGGGGTGCCGGCCGCGCTGCTGCTGGCGCCCACGTCCACGGCTATCCCGAAGTCGACGAGCCTGGACGAGCCGTCCGGCACGACCAGGACGTTCTCCGGCTTGTAGTCGCGATGGACGACACCGACGCGGTGCGCGTCGGCCAGGCCGAGCAGCGATCCCTTCAGGACCACGAGCGCCGCCTCGGGCTCGATCGGCGCCGCCCTGGTGAGCAGGGTCCGCAACGACACGCCGTCCACCAGCTCCATCACGATGGCGGCGCCGTCGGGACTCTCCACGTACTCGTACAGGTCGGCGACGTAAGGGCTCTCCAGCCCGCCGAGCAGGCGCGCCTCAGCCCTGAACCCCTGCACGAAGCCGGGCCGGGTGCGCAGTGACTCGCTGAGGTACTTGACCGCCACCGGAACGCCGGTCTCCTCGTGCACGGCCAGGACGACCCGTCCGCTCGCCCCGGCCCCGAGTTCCAGTGACTCGGTGTATCCGGGCACTGCCCATGTGTCCATTTCCATCCCCCCCACGGCCGCCGTACGGCCCGGTGTCCGCCCCCTGCGAAGCATCGGGCCACGGGTGAGGAGACACCGTTTCGGCCGCTGCGGTTGCGGTGCGACGCCTCGGCCCGCGTTCCCGACCGGTCGCCGGCGCGCGGTGGGGAGCGTACTCGCTGGGGAGAACCGCTCGATAGTGCCGCGGCACGTCCGGCGGGCGCGGGGGTGATCGGCCGGACCGCGAAGGTGATCGGCCGGACCGCCTGCCGGGCACGCTGAACGCCGGTAACATCGCCTGGTCGCGGACGGAAAGCGAGTCGACGCCAGCATGACTGACGAAGTGAGAGGCAAGCCCGTCGGCACGTTACCCGGCAGGGCGCGAGAGGTCGCGATCCTGCGCAGGGTGCTGGCGGGCGAGGACGACACGTGGTGCGTCGCGATCACCGGCGAACCGGGGATCGGCAAGAGCCGGCTGCTGACGGAGCTGGGGAACCTCGCGGACACCGAGGGCTGGACGGTCCGCGGCGCCCGCGCGGCGGAGTTCGAGTCCCACATCCCTTTCGGCGTGTTCGTCAACGCGCTCGACGACCGCCTCGCCGAGCTGGGACCCGAGCGTCTCGCCGCCCTCGGTGGGCAGCAGCTCGCACTCCTCACGAGCATCTTCCCGGCGCTTCCCGCCGCCGGGCCCGCCGACCTGGTCGACGCGGAGCGCTACCGGCTGCACCGGGCGGTGCGGGCGTTGCTGGAGCTGCTCGCCGAGCCGTCCGGGCTGGTGCTCGTCTTCGACGATCTGCACTGGGCGGACGAGGGTTCGGTCGAACTGCTCGACCACCTGTTGCGCCACCCGCCCCAGGCGCGGCTCGTCCTGGCACTGGCGGCCAGGCCCCGGCAGACGTCGCTGCGACTGTGGCACGCGCTGGCCCGCGCCGCGACCGACGGGGCGGCCGAGCTCCTGGAACTCGCCCCGCTGAGCCAAGCCGATGCCGGCCACCTCATGCCGCAACGGCTGGGCCGCTCCCGGCGGGAAGAGCTCTACCGGGCCAGCGGCGGCAACCCGTTCTACCTGGAAGCCCTCGTGCGGGCCGGGGAACGGGGCATCGCCGTCGGCGACGCGGCGCTCCACCCCGACGGGGCGCTCCCGGTGGCCGTCCACGGGGTGCTGGCCGGCGAGCTGGCCGCGCTGACCCCGCAGGAGCGCGTCGTCGCGCACGCCGCAGCAGTGGTGGGCGACGACTTCGAGGCCGATTCTCTCGCCGAGACGGCGGCGATGGACCCCGGGCCCGTCCTCGTCGCGCTCGACCGGCTCGCCGAGCGCGACCTGATACGGCTGGACGGCGCGACCGGCCGGTTCCGCTACCGCCATCCGCTGGTGCGCAGCATCGCCTACCAGGATGCCGGTCCCGGCTGGCGGCTCCAGGCATACGGCCGGGCCGCGTCGGCACTCCGCGGCAGGGGCGCGCCGCCGGCTGAGCTCGCCCGGCACGTGGAGCGATCCGCCCTCCGCGGTGACCTGGAGGCGGTCGCGGCCCTCACCGAGGCGGCCGAGGCGACGATGGACACCACGCCGACGACCGCCGGCCACTTCCTGCGCGCGGCCATCCGGTTGTTGCCCGACACGGAGTCGGCCACGCCGCAGCGCCTGATCCTGCTCGGCCGGCTGGCACATGCACTCGGCGCCACGGGCGACCTGCGGCAGGCCAGGGAGACCATGCACGAAGTGCTGCGCCTCCTGCCCCCCGAACTCACCCAGATCAGGGCCCAGACGGCGCGGGCCTGCGCCACGGTGGAGCAGATCCTCGGGCGCTACACCGAGGCCAGGGCGATGCTGCACCGCGAGTGGAAACGCGTCGAAGACGTCGACGCCCACTCGGCGGCCGTCCTGCTCGTCGCGCTCGTCGCCGGTGAAAGCGTCGAGCGCGAGCACGGACAGGACCGGGTGGAGGAGGCGATCTCCGCCGCGCGGGACGTCGGGGATCCGATGCTGCTGGCGACGGCGTTGGCGGCCGCGACGCTCATAGACCGGCGGGCGGACCGTCTTGACGAGGCGGCCGCACTCCTCGACGCGCTCCCCGACAGCGAGCTCGTCCGTGACATCGACGCGGCGTTCTGGCTGAGCTGGTCGGAGATCTCCGCCGACCGGCTCACGGCGGCGAGCCGGCACGTGAGCCGTGGCCTTCACCTGGCCCGGGCGAGCAGACAGTCCCACAAGATCGCCTTGCTGATCGCGATCCGCGGCATGGTGCACGCCTACCTCGGGGAGCTGGCGGAGGCGACGACCTGCTTCGACGACAGCCTGGAGTCGGCGGAGCTGACCGGCAGCGAGGAACTGCGCGTCATGGCGTTGACCTTCGGGTGCTGGATCACCACCTGGCGCGGCGACCTGACCGAGGCGATCCGGCTGGGCGAGGAGGCCATCGGCGTCGACGACCAGGCGACGGCCATGAGCTCCTGGCGCAGCGGCCAGGCCGAGGCGATGCTCGCGCAGGCGATGCTGCACGCGGGCGATCCCCACGCCTGCATCGAGCTGCTGCTCACCCGTGGCGGAGGCGCCGAGCTGCCCGCGGTGGGCGTGCGCACCAGGCCCCTGGTGTACCTGATGCTCACGGAGGCGGAGGTCGCGGCCGGCCAGGTCGCCGCGGCCGCGGCCTGGGCCGACCGGGCGGAGGAGGCGGCCGGTCGGCTGCAGCTTCCGCTGCGCACCGCCATGGCACAGCAGGCCCGCGCGATCGCCACGCTGCCGACGGATCCGGCGGCGGCCGCACCGCTCGCCGTCGCCGCTGCCGCCGGGTTCGGCCGGATCGGGGCGGCAGTGGAGGCCGGGCGGGCGCACCTGCTCGCGGCCATGGCGTTCGGCGCCGGCGGAGCGACCGAGCAGGCCCGTGCACATCTCGTGTCCGCCCGCGCGTTGTTCGCCCAGTGCGATGCGCGGCTGTTCCTGCCGCAGGTGGCGCGTGAAGAGCGACGCATGAACGCGCGCGGCCCCCGGCCCGAGAGCGGCGCCGGGCGATTCGACCTGACGGCCCGGGAGGTCGAGATCGTCAGACTGGTCTCGGACGGGCTGACCAACCGTGACGTCGGTCTCCGGCTGCATCTGAGTCCCAAGACCGTCGAGGTCCACCTGAGCCGGGTCTACACGAAGGTCGGCGTCTCCGGTCGCACGGCCCTGGCCGGTGTGTGGGCCGCCGTCGCGCGTGACTGAGGACGCCACGGCGGCCCGCCCCTCAGTTGCCGAGGTCGCGTACGTACAGGTTGTACCTGCGGCTGGTGCCGTCACCGCCCAGGTTCGTCGCGCTGGTCGTGAAGGCGACGTGGCGGCCGTCGGCCGAGATCGCGGCGCTGAAGCTGGAGCCGTCGCTCTGGGCGCCGTCGCCGGCGACGCTGACCCTGGTCGTGGTGGCGGTCACGCGGTCGCGCACGAACACGTCCCAGCTCGAGTTGGTGTCGCCGGTGACCAGCTTGTCCTCGCCGGACACGAACGCGATGTAGCGGCCGTCGGCGGAGAGCGTCGTCCGCTCCTGACCGGGGGTCCGGCTGTCGCCGAGGCCGTCGGGGCCGAGGTTCACCTGCGTCGTCGTCCGGGTGACCCGGTCGTACAGGAAGATGTCGGTGTCGGTCGAGTTGCCCGTGTCACCGGCCACCAGATTGGACGCGGTGGACTCGAACGCGACGTAGCGGCCGTCGGCCGAGATGGCCGCCGTGCGGCTGGCGGAATTGCCCTCCTCGCCCTGGGGGCCGACGCTGATCCGGTCGGTGCGGCCGGTCAGCCGGTCGTGCACGAACACGTCGTCCGCACGATTGGTGTCGGGGAACAGGGCCAGGGTCTTCGCCGAGGAGGAGAACGCGACGTAGCGACCGTCCGCCGAGATCGACGGCGCCTGGCTGATGTCGTCGCCCTGCCGGCCGTTGGAGTCGACGCTGACCCGGGTCGTCTCACCGGACTGCCGGTCGCGCACGAAGACGTCATGGATGTCGTTGGTGTCGCCGAACACCAGGTTCGACGCGGGGGAGTCGAACGCGACGAACCGGCCGTCGGCGGAGATCGACGGATGGAAGCTCTCGCTGTCGGCCTGCTCGCCGTCCCTGCCGACGCTGACCCTGGTCGTCTCACCGGTCTGCAGGTCGTGAACGAAGACATCGCGGTAGCGGTTGGTGTCACCGGCCGTCAGGTTCGTCGCGAAGGACTCGAACGCGACGTAGCGGCCGTCGGCGGAGATCGACGGGTTCCGGCTCGCGTTGTCGGCCTGGCCGCCCGCCGAGTCGACGCTGACCCGGGTGACGACGCCGGTCTGCCGGTCGCGTACGAACACGTCGTCAGCCCGGTTGGTGTCGCCCGGCACCAGGTCCCTTGCCAGTGAGGCGAACGCCACGTAGCGGCCGTCGGCGGAGATCGACGGGCCGCTGGCGGAGTTGCTGATCGGCGCCGTGCCCGCCGACCCAGGTTCGTCGTCCGTGGCATGCGCGACGCCGCCTGACAGCAGCGCCGCCACGATTCCCGACGCGAGCCCTGCGTTGCGGATTACGGAGTGACGTCTCATGAGTGTCCTTCTGTTCGGTTCGCCGCCGCGGCAGCGGGTTGCCGGACCAGCGTTCCGCGTCGGACCGGCCGAAGCATGAGGGAACCCCCTATGCCTGGCCGGCGTTCGCCCTCCCTCCCGTCTTCCTCGGGCTGAACACGCCCTGCTCCTGCGTCCCTGTCAGAAGGGCCCTGTCGGTCCGGCTCGGTAGCATGCGAGGCATGGGCATCAAACTGGAGAACGTCGGGATCGCCGTACGCGACCTCGAAGCGGCGATCGCCTTCTTCACCGACCTCGGCCTCACGGTCGTCGGCCGCGACACGGTAAGCGGTGAGTGGACCGACACGGCCGTCGGCCTCGACGGCAACCACGCCGACATCGCGATGCTCCAGACGCCGGACGGCCAAGGCCGCCTCGAGCTCTTCGAGTACATCCACCCCGAAGCGATCGAGACGGAGCCCACTCGACCCAACGAGATCGGCATGCATCGCGTCGCCTTCTCGGTCGACGACATCGACGCAGCCCTGGAGACGGCGGCAAAGCACGGCTGCCGTCCCCTGCGCGGCGTGGCGACCTACGAAGACATCTACAAACTCACTTACGTCCGCGGCCCCAGCGGCATCCTGGTGATGCTCGCCGAGGAACTGAAGAGGACCTGACGACCGGCCCCGTCATACAGAGTCCCTCGTGCGGTGTTCTCGTGGAGGGAGTCACGGTTCACCCTGCGAGGCGGTGGGCGAGCCGGAGCAGATCCGGCAGGCGCAGAACTCGTCCGTCGAAGCCGGGCAGGGGGACGTGGAGCGGTTGGGTCCAGCGGGCGGGGATCGCCGCCAGCCCGTGGTACGCCCCCGCGAGGCCGCCGGTCACCGCGGCGACGGTGTCCGTGTCGCCGCCCAGGTCGACCGCGGCGCGCAGCGCGTCCTCGAAGCCGGCGGTGGTGCGCAGGGCCCAGACGGCGGAGCCGAGGCAGGGCCAGACGGCGCCGTTGAACTCAGTGGCCTGATCGGGGTGCCAGTCAGGCGCGAGGACGGTGGCGTAGCGACCGCGGTGGTCGGGGTGCACGAGTGCCAGGATGTCCGGCAGCGCGGTGAGGGGATCGGCGCCGTCGAGGATGACCCGGATGAGTTCGTGGAAGATCGCGGTGCCTTCCCAGGCCGCGCGGTCGCCGTGGGTGAGGGCGGCGATGCGGCGGGCCGCGTCCATGGTGGCCGCTTGACCGGCGGACGCGAAATGAACCGCGGACGTCGACGCCCGCATCAAGGAGCCGTTTCCTGCTGCTCGTTGGTTGACCTGGAAATGGATCGCGGCAGCGAGGTCCCAGGGCATGCCGTTGGTGAGGACGTCTTCGGTCTGCAGCCCGATGTCCTTGGGGTCAGATGCCGCCCATCGCTGGAAGCGGCTGAAGATGTCCGGCAGGTCCAGTCCGCCCCGTTCGAGCAGCGACTCCGCGACCAGGACGGCCATCTGCGTGTCGTCGGTGGCCTCGCCCGGGTCCCAGCCACCGCCGCCGCACATCTCGCAGCCGGTGCCGGGCGCGGGAAACCGTGCGGAGAACGCCCCCTGGAGGCCGAACTCGAAGGGACCGCCCAGGGCGTCACCGACGGCTGAGCCGACGATCGCGCCCGCGGCACGCTGAATCCGCTTCATTCACGCAGGTTACCCACGGAGGGCCGACCCGGCAGGGGGTCGCGGTTACGGCTTGCGGGCCAGGCCGGCGGCGATGAGGTGTTGCCAGACGGTGAGTTCTCGATTTCCGGCGGCGGACCACGGGTTGTCGCGCTCCTCGGGGCGCCACAGGGACGCGGGGACGATCCCGGGGTCGAGGATCTCCAAGCCGTCCAGCAGGGAGGCGATCTCCGCGTCCGTGCGCCACCGGCCGCGGCCGAACGTCTGCTGGAGGACCTTCTCGGCCTCCTCGGTCTCCGGGTTGTTGCCGGAGCGGAAGTGGCTGATGAAGAAGTAGCTTCCGGAGGGGACCTGGTCGCGCCAGTAGCGGACGATGCCGGCCGGGTCCTCGTCGTCGTTGACGTGGTGGAGGATGGCGCTGAGGATGACGGCGACGGGACGGGAGAAGTCGATCAGCCCGCGGGTGTCGGGGTGCGTGCGGATGCCCTCGGGGTCGCGCACGTCGACCGCGACGACACGGGTCCGGTCGTTGTTCTCCAGCAACGCGCGGCCGTGGACCAGTACTTGGAGGTCGGTGTCGACGTAGACGACCCGGGACTCGGGAGCGTGACGTTGCGCGACCTGGTGGACGTTGTCCGCGGTGGGCAGGCCACTGCCGAGGTCGATGAACTGCCGGATGCCGGTGGTCGTCGCGATCTCCCTGACCGCCCGGGTCAGCGCCGCGCGGTTGGCGAAGGCGATGGCGACCGAACCGGGCAGGTCGCGCTTGAACACGTCGCCGATCTCGCGGTCCACGGCGTAGTTGTCCTTGCCGCCGAGCAAGTAGTCGTAGACGCGGGCGATGCTGGGCTTGGTCGGGTCGATGGAGGAGCCTTCGTACGTCATGGCGGTCATTCTCCCCCAACGCCGCCTGCGCATCCACGCTTTGAGGTCCCCCAGCTCCGTGAACGTCATCGAAGGGGACCACAGGCCAGTCGGCTCGCAGCACGGCGAGGGCCGTGACGGCCTTATGGAGCTCGGTGCGCTGGTCCCCTGACTCCGGTCGAGAGGAGACGCTCCACGGTGCGCAGACGCTGGTGCATGGTCTCGCGGGAGAGGCCGCCCCGGTCGGCGACTCGGAAATGTTTCTGGATCATGGCAACCCTTTGCGGAGCCTGTGACCACAAGGAGTCGGATCCGGTCATCGAGGTGTCTGGATTCGCTCGTGTCTGGTGATCGGTATGCAAGGAGAACGTCTTCCCCATGAACAACCCCACGAACGGCGGACGCCGCGGGCGTCACCGCCGTCGCTGGACCGCCACCGGTCTGCTGCTCGGCGTGCCCGCCGTCGTCCTGCCGTATCTCGTGTTCGTGCAGGAGGACTCGCAGGCCGCGACGGTCGACGCCGGTGCGTACTACCGACTGGTCTCGGTGCGCAGCGGCAAGGTGATGGACGTCAACGGGTTCTCGACCGCCGACGGCACCCGCATCCAGCAGTGGACCGACCAGAACACCGCCAACCAGCAGTGGAGGCTCAAGCCCGCGGGGGAGGGCTACTACGAGCTGGTGAACCGCAACAGCGGCAAGGTGCTGGGGATAGCGGGCAGTTCCACCGCCCGGTCGGCCGCCGCCGAGCAGCAGACCGACAGCTCCTCCACCTCCCAGGAGTGGAAGATCAAGGATGTGAGCGGTTCCGACGCCGTCACCTTCACGTCCCGCAGGAGCGGCCTGGTCCTGGACGTCTCAGCAGGCTCCACGGCCGACGGCGCGACCGTCGTCCAGTATCCGAGCAGGGGCAGCACCAACCAGCAGTGGAAGCTGGTGAAGGTCGGCGGGACCCAGACCCCTGGGTCCGGCGCCGCGCAGACCAAGGCCGCGACCGGTCCCTACTCGTGGAAGAACGCCCAAGTGGTGGGCGGCGGTTACGTCACCGGGCTGGTGTTCAACCCGCGGGAGAAGGGCCTGCTGTACGCGCGCACCGACATGGGCGGCGCCTACCGCTGGGACACCGGGGCCGAGCAGTGGATCCCGCTCACCGACCGGTTCGGCGAGAAGGACTGGAACCTGCTGGGCATCGACTCGCTGGCCACCGACCCCGCCGACCCCGCCCGGCTCTACCTCGGGGCGGGCACCTACACCAACGAGTGGGCCGGCAACGGCGCGATCCTGCGCTCCACCGACCGGGGCCGCACTTTCCAGCGCACCGAACTGCCCTTCAAGCTGGGCGGCAACGAGGACGGCCGCGGGGCGGGCGAGCGGCTCGTCGTCGACCCCGCGGACCCCGCCACCCTGCTGCTGGGCACGCGGAAGAACGGCCTGTGGCGAAGCGGCGATCACGGTGTGACATGGGGTCAGGTCTCCTCGTTCCCCGTCAAGGACGAGGCGGGCAGCGGCGGAGGGATCTCCTTCGTGACGTACGGTCCGGCCGGAAGCAGGACGGTCTACGTGGGGGTCGCCGACAGATCCGTCTCCCTGTACCGCTCCACCGACGGGGGCGGCACGTGGCAGGCCGTCGCCGGGCAGCCCACCGGCCAACTGCCGCAGCACGGCGTGGTCTCCGGCGACGGCTCGCTGTACCTGACGTACACCGACGCCCTCGGGCCCAACGGCGTGACGGCGGGCTCGGTGCGGAAGTACACGCCGAGTGGCGGCACATGGAAGGACGTTTCCCCCTCCCGGGGCAGTTACGGGTTCTCCGGTCTGGCAGTCGACCCGCAGAAGCCGTCCACGGTGATGGTCACCACCCTCGACCGCTGGTGGCCCGAGGACCAGATCTACCGGACCACCGACGGCGGCGCGACCTGGAAGGCCCTGGCCGACAAGTCGGTGCGGGACGCCTCCGCCGCTCCGTACATCGGCGCCGGCATCGGGCACTGGATGACCGCCCTGGCCATCGACCCCTTCGACTCCGGACATGTGCTGTACGGCACCGGCAACGGCATCTGGCGCAGCAAGGACGCCACCGCCTCCGACAGCGGCCGCACCAGTCACTGGACCGTGGGGGCACGGGGGCTGGAGGAGACCGCGCTGGCGGACGCCGTCGCCCCGCCCGGCGGCGCCGCCGTCGTCACCTCCATGGGGGACCAGGGCGGCTTCCGGCACGACTCGCTGACCGAGGTGCCCGCCGGGCGGCTGAGCAACCCGACGATGAGCAACAGCACCGACATCGACTTCGCCCAGTCCAACCCGTCGGTGCTGGTGCGGGTCGGTCGCGGCGGCGCGCAGGACGGCGCCTACTCCACCGACGGCGGCAGCAGTTGGCGCGGCTTCACGTCGGAGCCGGTGGCCGGCGCCGACAGCGGCCATGTCGCACTCGCGGCGGACGGCTCCACGATCGTGTGGACCGAGGCGGGCCAGGCCCCGTACCGCTCGTCCGACAAGGGCGCGAGCTGGTCGAAGGTCAGCGGGCTGGGCGCCGGCGCCGTGGTCGTCGCCGACCGGTCCTCGGCCAGGACCTTCTACTCCCTGGCCGGCGGCGCACTCCACGTCAGCACCGACGCCGGCGCGACCTTCACCGCCCGCGCCACCGGCCTGCCCGACGGCCGCCTCACGGCCGTCCCCGGCGTCGCCGGAGACCTGTGGATCGCCGGCTCCGGCAAGGGGCTGCTTCACTCCACCGACGGCGGCCGCACCTTCACCGCGCTCGACACGGTGCGGTCCGCCTCCGCCCTGGGCTTCGGCAAGGCCGCGCCCGGCGCCTCCTACCAGGCGCTGTACCTGATCGGCGCCGTCAAGGACGTCACCGGGGTGTTCCGCTCCACCGACAAGGGCGCCACCTGGCTGCGCGTCAACGACGACGCCCACCAGTGGGGCAGCATCGGCGGCATGGGCATCGTCACCGGCGATCCCGACACGTTCGGCCGCGTCTACATCGGCACCAACGGACGCGGACTCCAGTACGGCGACCCGTCCTGACCGAAGTGCCCGGGCGGGCCCGCAGGCGCGACGCCCTGCGGGCCCGCCCGGGCGTCGACGAAGGCCCGCCGCTCCCAGCGGTCCCATCGTCATCCTGGCGGACGACCTCACCAGCGCAGGGGACGGAGCCGCGCCGTTCCGCCAGGCCGGCCACGACGCCCGGATCCTGCTGACCGTCCCGGCGAGCGTGCCGTGGGACGCCGTGGGCGTCAGCGCGGTCGATCTCAGGAGAGCCGCTGGGGCACCCCACCCGCCTCGCCGGAGACCCGGACCGCATCGCAGACGACTGCCGACGAGCGGAGGCGGCCGGCTGCGCCGGCGTCGACCTCCTCGCGTACCGCGCCACCGACGCCCCCGTTATGTTTTTCGCGGTCCTGCAACAGGGCCGCTGGCCTCCGGGCCCGGCATGACTG
>NZ_JBEPBI010000123.1:0-23710 GCF_040299045.1 Streptomyces sp. NPDC001027 | reverse complement strand
GGCCCGGGGGTTTTGTGGGGCGCGGGGCGCCGGCCGGGGGGTTGGGGGGGCCACACCCCCGGGGGGGTCACCCCGGCCGGGGGGGGCGGGGGGGGGGTGACCCCCCCCCGGCCCCCGCCCGCCCCCTCACGGGAGCCCACCCCTCACAGGAGCCCACCCCTCACAGGAAGGAACGTGTCCTTGAGCACGCGCAGCCTCGGTCCGACCGGATTCGACGTCCGTCCCGTCGGACTCGGGTGCATGGGAATGAGCTGGGGCTATGCCGAGTCCCAGCGCGACGACACGGTGTCGGTCGCGGTGATCCGGCAGGCCCTGGACGCCGGCCCGGTCCTGCTGGACACGGCCGACGCCTACGGCGAGGGCCACAACGAGACCCTCGTCGGGCGCGCCCTCGCCGGACGCCGCGGCGACGCGGTGGTGGCGACCAAGACCGGCATCGTCGTGGACGACCTGGCCACCCGCGCCCTGAGCCGCGACGGTTCCCCCGAGCACATCCGCCGCTCGGCCGACGCCTCCTTGCGGCGGTTCGGCGTCGACGTGATCGACCTGTACTACCTGCACCGCGTCGACCCCGCCGTACCGCTGGAGGAGTCGTGGGGCGCGCTGTCCGAGCTGGTGGACGCGGGCAAGGTGCGCCACCTCGGGCTGTCGGAGGTGACCCGGGAGCAGGCCGACGCCGCCCATCGCGTCCATCCGGTGGCGGCGGTGCAGTCCGAACTGTCCCTGTGGACCCGTGAACCGCTCGACCCGGGCGCCGGGATCTCCGGCTGGTGCGCCGTGCACGGCGCCGCCTTCGTGCCGTTCGCGCCGCTGGGCCGGGGATTCCTCACCGGCCGCTACACCCGGCCGGACGACTTCGAGGCCGGCGACTTCCGGGCAGCGAACCCCCGTTTCACCGGGGCGGCGTTCACCGCCAACCTGCGGATCACGCACACGGTGGAGAAGGTCGCCGCCCGGCACGGGGCGACCGCCGCCCAGGTCGCCCTGGCCTGGACCCTCGCCCAGGGCGACCACGTCGTCCCCGTCCCCGGCACCAAGCAGCCCCGCTACCTGGCGGACAACCTCGACGCGGCCGCCCTGCGCCTGACCGCACAGGACCTGCGGGATCTCGACACCGCGCCGGCCCCCACCGGCAGCCGCTACTGACGGCACACCCGCCCCGCCCCCGGACTGACGCCCATCACACCCGTCACGCCCGTCGCACCGGTCGCTCCCGCTGCACCGGTCGCTTCCGCTGCACCCCGCCGACCGTCTCCGACCGTCCTCCACCGTCCTCGACGACCCTCGACCCGCCGACCGCCGACCACCCGACCGCCTGACCGCCCGACCGCCCGACCGCCTCGACAAGCAGGAGCACACCATGCCCGATCAGCCGGACGGCGCCCTCGCGCCGTCTCCGTACACCGTCGCCGTCGTCGGTCTGGGCGGCACCGGACTGGCCCTGGTGCGCCGACTGGCCGGCGCGGGGCTCACCGTCGTCGGCGTCGACGACGACCCGGCGGCTCTGGGCCGCGTCCGGGATCTGAGCCCGTCCGAGCGCCCCCGCACCGTGACCCGCTTCCCGGCCGGGGTCGCCACCGCCGACCTGGTCATCGAGGCGGTTCCGGAACCGGCGGCGCTGAAGCGGCTGGTGCTGGCCAAGGTGCGCCGACACGTGAGGCCGGGCACCCCGGTGCTCACCACGGCGCTGACCACGCCCCTCGCCGACCTCGAGGAGGCCGCGGGCCCCGACCTGTTCGCGCTGCGCTTCCTGCGCGCCGACGACCTCGACGCCGTGGAGGTCGCCCGCGCCGCCCGCGCCGGGGACGCCGCCGCCGAACAGGTGGAAGGCATCCTCACGGCGGCCGGGATCACCGCGCACCGGGTCGTCGACCGGGCCGGCTCGCTCGCCCCGGGGCTGCTGCTCGGTCTGCTGAACCGGGCCGCGTGGATGGTCCACGACGGATACGCCACCGCCGAGGACGTCGACACCGCGATGCGGCTCGGCTGCGGCTGGCGCGAGGGGCCGCTGGCCGTGCTCGACGCGATCGGTCTGGACACGGCCCGCGACCTGCTCTCCCGTCTCGCCGAGACGGCCGACGGGCACACCGCGCCGGCCCCGGTGCTCGACGAACTGATCGCCCGGGGCGCGCTCGGCCGCAAGACGGGCCGCGGCTTCCACCGCCACGACCGGGACGCGGGGCCGGGCCGTCCGGCGGAGCCGACCGCCCCGCCCGGACGCCGGGTCGTGGTCGTCGGCTCCGGGACCATGGCCACAGGCATGGCGGAGTCCTTCGTGCGCGGCGGCTTCGACACCACGCTGCTGGCCAGGACCGAGGAGAAGGCGCGGGCGGCCGCGGAGCGCGTGGAGTTCGCGCTGCAGCGCACGGCCCCCGACGAGGAGGCGGGGGGGAGCGGCTTCACGGCGACCGCGGACCGCTCGGTGCTGGCCGCGGTGGATCTCGTCGTCGAGGCCGTGAAAGAGGACCTGGAGGTCAAGCGCGCGCTGTTCGCCGAGCTGGGCGAGGTCTGCGCGCCGCGCACCCTGCTGGCCACGTCCACCTCGAGCCTGTCGGTCGCCGACTGCACAGAGCCCGCGGGCCGGCCGGCGGACGTGCTGGGCCTGCACTTCTTCAACCCGGCTCCGGTGATGCGGCTGGTGGAACTGGTCCCGGCGAAGGGCACCAGCGCGCACAACCTGGCCCGTGCCCGGGCGGTGGTCGAACAGCTCGGCAAGCAGGCCGTGCAGTGCGGCGACCGGGCCGGCTTCATCGTCAACGCGCTGCTCTTCCCCTATCTGAACCAGGCCCTCGAGCTGCTGGACGCGCAGGCCACGACGACCGCCGCGCTGGACGCGGCCGCGCGGAGCGTGGGGGGCCAGCCGCTGGGTCCGGTACGGCTGCTCGACACGGTCGGCGCCGATGTGGCCCTGGAGGTGCAGCGCCGTCTCCATGCCGATCCGCGCTGCCGGTCGCCGCGGTCGGCCCCGCTGCTGGAGCAGCTGGTGGCCGCGCGGCACCTGGGCCGCAAGACGCCCGGCAAGAGCGCTCGCACCTATCTGGCGACCCGGGCCACGGCGCCGGTCCCCGCGACCGTCTGACCCCCGCGCCACCTCTGGCGTCCGGTCCGCCACCCCCGCCGTCAGGCGCCGACCCGCCGCCCTCGGCGTCCGGTACCGCCCCGCCGGCGTCCTCGGCGTCAGATCCGGTCCGCCGTCCCGGCGTCAGGTCCCGACCCGCCGCCCCGGGGGTCAGTCAGGTCCAGTCCGTCGCCCCGGGGCCAGGCCCGGCCCGTCGCCACCCCCGCGTCCGGTCCGGCCCCGCAGGCATCTCCCTCGTCCCGCGTCCGGTCCGGGCCCGCCCGTCGCCTCCCGCGTCCGGTGCGGCGGTCCGCCCCCGGACGCGGGGGGGGTGACGCATCGGGGCCGACCGCCCTCCCCCCTCACCCGCACGAAAGGCCGCACCCCATGTCCGCTGTCCCTGTCCCCGGCGTAGCGCATCAAGACCCCGTCGAGATCGCCTTCTTCGACGTCGACGAGACGCTGATCACCGTCAAGAGCATGTTCCGCTTCCTCGAGTTCCACTACCGCGAGCGCGGTCTGCCGCCGTCCGCGTACGAGGAAGCGGCGGGCGCGCTGCGGAACAGGTCGGCGGCGGGCGTCTCGCGGCTGGTCACCAACCGCGAGTACTACCGCCTGTTCGCGGACCGGCCGCGCGAGGAGTTGTTCGCGCACGGCCGCGCCTGGTTCGCGGCGGAGCGCGCCGGCGGCACGCTGCTGCACCCGCCGGTGGTGTCCGCCCTGCGCCGGCACCAGGCGCAGGGGGCGCTGATCGTGCTGGTGTCGGGCTCGTTCCGGCCCTGTCTGGAGCCGGTCGCGGAGTTGCTCGGCGCCGACGAGATCCTGTGCAGCGAGCCGGAGTACGTCGCCGGACACTGCACGGGGCTGGTGGAACGCCCGGTCATCGGCGTCGAGAAGGGCCGGCTGGCGCGCGCGCTGATGCGGCGGCGCGCGGTGTCCCCCTCGCACGCCGCCGCCTACGGCGACCACGCCTCCGACCTCGACCTCCTGCGCTCCGCCGGGCGGCCCGTCGCCGTCGGCGACGACATGGTGCTCGGCGCCCATGTCGCCCGGGTGGGCGGAGACACGCTGCCGGGGGTCGGGCGGGACGCGAACGTCAGCCGACCGGCTCCTTGGCGACCGACACCAGCGCCGTGAAGCACAGCTCGCCTTCCTGATGCATCGTCACCAGGAAGCGGGCGCGGCCGAGTTGGTCGTCGGGGAGATGGCGGGCTTCCACCCGGCAGGGCGAGTCGAGCTCGACGTAACGGTGGAAGACGGTCTCCATCGCCTCGGCGAGGCCGACCCTCGGGTGCCGTACCGTGCGCACGGCCTGCTTGGCCGCCTCCAGCAGGAGGATGCCCGGGGCGTGGTCGGCGGGGTGGTCGAAGTACATCGGGTGGTGGGTGTCGATCCGCAGCTGCCAGCGGTCCGGCGCGTCGGTGGGCGAGAGCACCACGTCCCGGAACTCCTCGCCGGCGCCGGAGACCGGCGGCGGCAGCGGACGGCTGCGGGCCAGCTCCATCATGCGGTGGGCGTCGCCGTGGGAGCCGCGCAGTCGGTCGTAGATGGCGGGCGGCTGGATGGTGAACCGGGTGTGGGCGGTGGCCAGCTGCTCCCCGTCGCGCAGCACGGTGACGTCCAGGGACAGGGCGCAGACGCGGCCGCGGCGGCGGACCACGTCGTGGCAGCGGATGTGCAGGTCGGGCCGGCCGCCGACGCCCTCCTCGCGCAGGATCCCGAGGTTCAGGGTGTAGCGGTACTCGCTCCACAGCAGACGGTGGTCGAACGGGACGTCGTACCCGGCGTGCGACAGCAGCGGAAAGGTCTGCCGAATCGTTTCCGTGAGCAGTACGGCACTGCCCTCCCCCTGGTCGCCGGCTGCCACCAGGCGGCCGGCGTCCGTCCAGTCCGCCTCGACCAGGAACTCGTCCTCGGCCAGTCGCTTCAGCCCCGAGAGCAGCACCTGGCCGCCGTCGTGCTTGTGGACGAGGTCCTTCGCGACCCGGACCGCTCTCGACACCGCTGCAGCCGTCACCGTCTCGTTCATGTGGAACCCCCCAGTTGTCCAGCGTCGACATGCGCTGCCCCCGCACGGTGGCGGAGGCGCGCCACGGCCAGTAACATAGAGGACGTTCTTTTTCTTGTCGAGACCGGGATGACGCCATGGCACGAGCGAACACGAATCGCGCGCCCAAACAGGAGCGCGCGATTCACACCCGAGAACAGCTGCTGAGGGCGGCCGCCGAGGTCTTCGACGAATACGGCTACGCCGGCGCCGGGATCAACAAGATCCTGCAGCGCGCGGGGGTGACCGCGGGGGCCCTGTACTTCCACTTCAAGGACAAGCAGAACCTCGCGATGGAGGTGATGAACGCCCAGCGCGGCACGATCGAGCCGCATGTGCCCACCACCGGCCTGCAGCGCCTGGTGGACATCACCCTCATCTGGTCGCACTCGCTGCAGGCCGACCCGATGCTGCGCGCCGGCGTCCGGCTCACCGGCGAGCAGGCCGCCTTCGGCCTGCAGGACGCCACTCCGTACGCGGTCTGGGCCCGCAGCTTCGAGGAGTGCCTCGAAGCCGCCCGCGCCCAGGGCGAGTTGCGCGACCACGTCCGCACCGACGAGCTGGCCGAGTTCGTCGTCGGCGCGTGCACCGGCATGCAGGAGTACGCGCAGGTCGTCTCCCGGCGGGCCGACCTGCCGCGCCGCACGGCGAACATGTGGCGCCTGCTGCTGCCCGGCATCGCCACCGACTCGGCTCTCGGCGGGATCGAGAACAGCGAGGAGCGCGCTCTGTCCCTGTGGACGTCCGTGAGCGTGCCGGCCCAAGGGGAGGGACCCGCGTCATGACCGACCGACCGCACAGCCCGCACAGCCGACGCCGTCTGCACCGTCTGCGGGTCGCCGCCGTCAACATCGACGGCGTGCTGCTCTCCGACACCTTCAGCCCGCTCATCCACCGGTTCGTCACCCGCCGCGGCGGCGTGTACTCGGCCGACGTCGAGCGCAGCGTCTTCTCCCAGCGGCAGGCCGACGCAGGCCGCGCCATGGCGGCGGCGGTGCCGCAGCCGATGACCGGCGAGGAGGCCCTGGCCGCCTACTTCGAGGAGCGCGCCGCCTACCTCGCCGACCACCCCGTCGAGGTCACCGAGGGAGCCGCGGATCTGCTGCGGCGGCTGAACGCCGCCGGACTCGACGTGGTCTGCTACGGCGGCCTGGCCAAGACCCACTTCGACGAGCATCTCGGCGCGTACGCCGACCTGTTCGCCCCTCCCCACTACCTCTGCACCAACGACGTGCGCCCCGGACTGCGGGAGATCACCGCACACTTCGGGCTGGAGCACGGCCAGGTGCTCTTCATCGACGACGTGGCCCGGGTCGCCGAGGCGGCGAGAGCCCTCGGGGCGCCGTTCATCGGCCGGCCCAGCCGGTTCGCGCACAGCCATCAGGCCGAGCTGATGCGAGAGGCCGGGGCACGTCATCTCGTGGACGGGCTCGACGAGATCGACGACGCCCTGCTGCGCACCGTGGACGAGGAGGCGGCCGTCGGCACGCTGTGGCCGACGCGGACCGCCGACGCGGCGCCCACCGCCCGCTAGCGCGGCGACCGGGAGGGCCGCACCGGCCCGCGATCCCTCCCGGTCGCGCCGCACGCTCAGACGGCCAGCGTGCCGCCGTCCACCGGGACGGTCGCGCCGGTCACGAACGACGACGCGTCGCTGCACAGCCACAGTGCCGCCTGCGCCACCTCGACGGGGGCGGCGAACCGCTTCTGGACGGCGCGCGCGAAGAACGTCTGCTCCACGCCGGGCATCTGCGCGATGGCCGATTCCATCATCTCGGTGAGCGTGCTGCCCACGGCCAGGGCGTTGACCCGGATGCCACGGTCCCCGTACGAGGCCGCCGCGGCCTTGGTCAGGCCGATCACCGCGTGCTTGGCGGCCACGTAGGGCGCGCCCACGCCGGTGGCGATGAGTCCGGCCACGCTCGCGGTGTTCACGATGGCGCCGCCGCCGGTGCCGAGCATGGCGCGGATCTGATGGCGCATGCAGTTCCACACGCCTCGGACGTTGACGTCCATGACGGCGTCGTAGTCGTCGTCCGACATCTCGTGCAGCTCGGTGCCGAGCGTGCCGTAGCCGGCGTTGTTGAAGGCGGCGTCCAGGCGGCCGAAGCGCTCCACCGCGGTCTCCACGACACGTTCGACGTCCTCGCCGCGCCGGATGTCCCCGGGGACGTATGCCGCCCGGCCTCCCTTGGCCGCGATCTCCTCGGCCACCGAGGCGAGTTGTTCCCGGCGGCGGGCCGTCAGCACGACGGCCGCGCCGTGCTCGGCGAAGAGCCGGGCCGCGGCCGCGCCGATGCCCGACGACGCTCCGGTGATCATGACGACCCGGTCGCTCATCACGTACGGTTGTTCGATCATGGCACTCAGTCAAACAGGTGCCCGCCGGACCGTCAGCCGGTTCGTGCAGCCCTTACCGGCCAACCTGCCAAGAACGTTCCGAGCTGCTGCTTCTCCCGATCTCTTGGTAATTCCTTGACCTATGGTGTGTCTGGTCGCGGGCCGGCCGCGACGCACGGGGGCGGGAGGAGGTGCGCACACAGGTGGCGAGACAGGAGAGGGCCGAGCAGACCCGGCAGCGGATCGTCAGGGCCGCGTCCGCCGAATTCGCCGAGCACGGTTACGACGGCACCTCCCTGCACCGGATCGTCAGATCGGCCGGGGTCACCATGGGCGCGCTGACCTTCCACTTCCCCAGCAAGTCGGCGCTGGCGGACGCCGTCCAGGAGGCCGGCACGACCGCCACCCGCGAGGTGATGCTGGGCGCCGCCGCCGCGCCGGGACTGCGGGGCGTCCTCGACGAGGTGCTGACCCTGGCCGACGCACTGCGCAGCACGCCGAGCATCCGCGCCGCCGCCAGGCTCACCCGGGAGGGGCACGCCGACGGTCACGGCTGGTACGACTCCTGGGTCCCCGGCCTGCGCGCGGCGCTGGAGCGGGCCTGGCGCGAGGAGCGTCTGGACGGCGGACTGACCCCGGGGGCGGCCGCCTCGCTGCTCTCCCACATCGTGCTCGGCGTCGAAGCCGCGGCCACCGCCCCGGACGCGCTGCGCACGGTCACCGGCGACGGGCCCGAAGAGAGCCTGGCGCAGGCCTTGAAGGCGCTGGGCGCCTTGCTGGCGCCGGCCCCCTCGGCCGCCGCCGGCCCGGTCCAGGACTGAGCCCCTCCCCGGGCCCGGCGAAGGACCCGAACCCGACCCGACCCCCTTGACCGCTCGGCTCCCTCGACCGCTCGGCTCCCTCGACTCCTCGGTTCCCTCGACCGCTCGACTGCCTTGACCGAATGCGCCGTTCCGCACACGGACCGTGTCGCGCCGCCCGGACGGGCATCGCGTCCCGGACGCCCGCACGGAATTTTTCCGCGCCCCGCCCGCGGCCCGGCGCCCCGCTCCAGCCGCAGCTCAGAGCCTCGGAGCACACCGCCGAGCGCACCGCCGCGTGACTCCCTCCGGGTCCGCGCGCCGGCATCGAACCTAGAAACATAGAGAATGTTCTGTATATTTGCGGCTGCCGGGAGAGAGGAGTCCGTCCATGCATCCGGCCACCGAGCGCGTTCCGCCGCCGGCCCAGCGGCTCTTCGCCCATCTGCCGCGGGCCGACCAACGGCGGTGGGCCGGCGTCTACTTGAAGGGCCTGCTGGCCACCCAGGGCAAGAAGTCCCTGCGCCGCATAGCTGCTTCGGTGACGCCGTCACCGACGGCGGCGCAGTCACTGCAGCAGTTCGTCAACGACAGCGCCTGGCCGTGGCGTCCGGTGCGCGCCGAACTCGCCCGCTGGGTCGCCGAGCACTGCGCCCCGCGCGCCTGGACCCTCTCCCCCGTGGTCATCCCCAAGCGGGGGGCGCTGGCCGCCGGCGTTCACCGGCGCTTCGTCCCCGCCGTCGGACGCACCGTCAACTGCCAGCTCGCCGTGGGCGCCTTCCTCTCCGGCGACCACGGCGACCTCTCCGTGGACTGGCGGCTGTACCTCCCCCGGCGCTGGACCGAGGACGCCGCGCTGCGGCGCCAGGCCCGCATCCCCGAGTTCACCGGCCACGCCACCGCGACCGAGCTGTGCCTCGGCCTCGCCGACCGACTGGCGCGGACCACGCCCGAGATGCCGCCGGTCGTCGTCCACACGGACGGGCACATCGACGCCGCGGCCGTGATCGAGGGCCTCGACGCCCGCGGCCTGGACTGGATCGTGGCCGTCCCCGACACCCTGCCCCTGTCGCCCGCCCCGGTCGCCGACGCCGCCCACCCGGCCGACACGGTCCCCCCGCACACGGTCCCGGAGCCGGTTCACCCGGCGAACGACCTGCTGCGGCGGCACGCCCGCCCCTCCGGCACCGCCCCCCTCGCCCCCGGGACGCCCCGGTTCGGCACGCTGAGGGTGCTGCTGCCGGCACACCACCGGCCGGCCCTGCTGGTCGGCGTCTGGACCACCCCCCGCCCACGGCCCGACCGGGTCTGGCTGACCAACCTGCCCCCGGCGTGGCACACCCGGGCCCTCGCGGTCATCGGCTCCGCCACGGCCGCACGGGTCGGGGCCGCCGAGGCCGAACTGGGCCTGCACGACTTCGCGGGCCGCTCCTACCCGGGCTGGCACCGCCACGCCACGCTGGTCTCCGTCGCCTCGGCCCACCGCAGGCTCGGGCACGAGGTGTGCCTCGCCCCGGGCGGCGGCCGACCGCCGTACAGGGGAGGCGGCGGACGCGGCGGCCGACCGCCGTACACAAAGGACGGCTGACCTCTGCCCCCGGGGAGCGGCCGACCGGCGTACGCCACGGCAGTGACCGCCACGACGGTGACCGCCCGACCGGCGGCGCCACCCCGGCCCCGCCCCGCACTCACCCCACCGCACCAAGGGGACCCCGCAGCGACGCAGGGCTCCCGCCGACCGTCCGCCCGCACACCGTCCGCCGCATTGCGGTGCCGCCCAACCCTGAGGAGGGGCTGTGGAGTTCCGTGTCCTCGGACCGATCGACGTCCGCGAGCAGGGGCGTGACGTCACCCCCAGCGCGCCCAAGCAACGGCAGGTGCTCGCCCTGCTCATGGCGAAGGCCAACCACCGCGTCTCCGTGCCGGCGCTGCTGAGCGAGGTGTGGGACGGCGAGCCGCCCCGCACCGCCACCACCGCCCTGCAGACGTACATCGGGGCGATACGCAAGGCGCTGGCGGCCGGCTCCGGCGCCAGCGCCCGCGAGATCGCCGAACACCGGCTGGTCACCGACGGCAACGGCTATGTGCTGCGGCTGGGTTCCGACGAATGGGACCGGCCCCGTTTCGAGCGGCTGGTGCTGCGGGCCCGGGGCCTGCTGGACGAGCGTGAGGCGCACGCCGCCGCCGAGATGCTCGGCGAGGCCCTGGCGGTGTGGCGCGGTGCGCCCTTCGGGAACGTCCGGCTCGGCAGCCGACTCACCGTGCAGGCCAGGGTGTTGAACGAGGCGCATCTCGCCGCCTGCGAGGCCCGCATCGACGCGCTGCTGCTGTGCCGGCGCTTCCAGGAGGCCGTCGGGGAGGCCGTCGCCCTGGTCGACGAACACCCGTACCACGAGAACCTGCACACCCAGCTGATGCGGGCGCTCTACGCCTCGGGCCGACGTGCCGCCGCGCTGGAGGTCTACCAGTCCCTGCACCGCAGGATGACCGACGACCTCGGCATCCCGCCCTCGCCCGCCACCACGACGCTCCATCACGTGATGCTCCAGGACAGCCCCGACCAGCGCTATCTCACGGCGGCGGGCGTGGGAGGCCTGCAGTGACCCTCGGCGGCCGCGCACACGGCCGATGACCGGCCCGGGGCGCCCGGCCGCCCGGCCGCCGTGTGTCCGGCCGACGGCCTCAGACGTCCGTCTCCCCGCGCGTCCGGCCGTCCGTCCACAGGCTCTCCACAGCCCGCGAGGGGCCGCCCACGGCGCGTACCAGCTCCATGGCCACCTGGACGAACGCCCGTAGCCGCGCCGTCTCGTGACCGGTGGGCCAGACGAACGCGTAGTCGATGTCCGGGGCGTCCGAGAACGGCCTGAAGACCAGGCCGGGACGGCTGTAGTAGTGCGCGCCGGCCGCCGCCACCGGCGTCACGCCCTTGCCGGCTAGTACCAGGGAGAGCGCGTCCTCCCAGTGCGTCATGGCCTGCCCGTGCGGAATGGGCCGCCCCGACGGCGTCTGACGCGGGAAGTGATGGTCCAGCCAGTGCGTGGGCACGTTCCCGGCGACCGTCAGCAGCGTCGCCTCCGCGAGATCCTCCAGGCTCACCGACGCCCGCCGCGAGAACGGATGCCCGGACGACATCAACAGCACCCTCGGCTGCGAGACCAGCACCGGACCCAGCGTCAGATCCGGCTCGGCCAGCGGGGGTTCGGTGACCTGGAGCTCGACGTCGCCCGCGCGCAGCGGACCGTACGGGTCCGAGATCTGCACCTGGCGGATCTGCACGTCCACACCCGGGTACCGGCGTCCGAACCCCTCGGCGATGCTGTGCAGCAGATGGCCCGTGAACGCGCCGGAGAAGCCGATCCGCAGCGAGCCGGTGATCCCGCGCCCGGCCGCCATGGCCCGGGCCACCGCCTCCTCGACCCCCCGCCAGGCAGGCGCGAGATCGCCCCCGAGCTGCTCCCCGATGGGCGTGAGGACGACCTGACGGCTGGTGCGGTCGAACAGCTTGGCGCCGATCCGGCGCTCCAGCCGGGCGATGGTCTGGCTGACCCGGCTCTGCGAGACGCCCACCCGCTCGGCGGTCCTCCCGAAGTGCAGTTCCTCAGCGAGGGTCAGGAAGATCTCGATCTCCTGGCGTTCCATCACCGGTTCCCCTGCACCCCCTCACACCTGCGACCTCGAACGATGAGCCCAGCGAATCGATCGTTGCACAGATCGTCCTTGTTGCGCAGGTCCGCCGATTCGAAGCTGGAACGGCCAGCGAGACACCAGGAAGGACCCCTCATGGCCGTCACCGAATCCTCACCCCCCGTCCACTCCGCGCCCCAGGCCGCCGCACCGCCCGAACCCGCCGCCGACGGCGCCGTCTTCGGCCCGCACGAGTGGCTGGTGCTGATCACCCTGTGCTGCGCCACCTTCATGTGCGGCCTGGACTTCTCCATCGTCACCGTCGCCCTGCCCGACATCGGCAGCGCCCTCGGCTTCTCCTCCGCGGGCACCCTGCAGTGGGTGGCCACCGCCAGCCTGCTGCCGTCGGCGAGCCTGCTGCCCCTGTTCGCCCGGGTCGCCGACCTGATCGGCCGTAAGCGCCTGTTCACCCTCGGCGTCGCCGTCTTCACCCTGTTCTCCCTCGGCGCCGCCCTCGCGAACAGCCCCGGCATGCTCATCGCCGCCCGCATCGGCCAGGGCACCGCCGCGGCGATGATCGCCCCGTCCGCCATCGCGCTGATGACCGGCTACTTCCAGGAGGGTCCGGGGCGCGCCCGCGCCCTGGGCCTCAACGGCGCCGTCATGTCGCTCGGCTTCGTGTTCGGCGCGCTCGGCGGCGGTGTCATCACCAACGGCTTCAGCTGGCGCTGGACCATGGTCGCGCTGTGCGTGATGGGAGCGCTGGCGCTGGCCGGCGCGCTGGCCCTGCCGGCGATCCACGAGTCCGGCGCCGCCCGCCGGATGGACGTCCCCGGCGCGATCCTGGCCACGCTCGGCCTGTTCGGCCTGGTCTACGGCATCTCCACCGGCGGCGACGAGGGCTGGACGCAGCCCGCCGCGCTCGGCCCGATCGTCGGCGGCCTGGTGCTGCTGGTCGTGTTCCTGCTGGTCGAGCGGCGTCACCCGGAGCCGCTGGTGCCGCTGTCCGTGCTGAACCGGCCGTCCGTGAAGTGGTCGGGGCTGTTCGGCGTCGTCACCTTCGGCATGTGCGCCGGCACGACCGTGCTGCTGAGCCTGTACATGCAGGACGTGCTGGGCTTCACGGCCCTGCAGGCCGGTCTGAGCTACCTCGGCGAGGGCGCCGCCGCCACGCTCGGCGGCATGTACGTCGCCCGCCTGCTCGGCCGGTTCGGCGGGGTGAAGGTGCTGGCCGCGGGCCTGCTCATCCAGGGCGTCGGCACGGTGGCCATGTTCGCCCTGCCCCAGGACGTCAACCTGGCCGCGCTGCTGGTCACCTCCTCCGTCATGGGCCTCGGCCACGTCTTCAGCGTCGTCTCCTTCATCACCGTGATGACCACCGGCGTCACCGAGGAGGACCAGGGCGTCGTCGGCGGGCTGTCGCAGCTGCCGCAGTACGTGGCCGCGATCGGCGTCTCGGGTCTGAGCGCGATCGCCGCCGCCCGCACCAACGCCCTCTCGTCGGGCGCCGCCCCGTCCCCCGCGGACATCCTCGGCGGACTGCACGCGGGCATGGTCACCGCCGGTGTCGTCGCCCTCGTCGGCGCCCTGCTCGTCGGCGTCGTACTGCGCAAGCGGACCACGGTCTAGGGGCCCGTCGTTTGGACTGCCCCCGCGAGACGCGGGGCCGGCGTCGACACATCCCGCCGGCGCCGCCCGCCGGTACCCGTCCGCGCACCCGGCGCGGCCGTCCCCCGCCCCACGGCGGACGGTCGCGCCGCCTGCGTATCCGCCCGCGAGGAGATGCCCCGTGAACGACAGCCGTCTGCGCAGGCCCTCCGCCGTGCGCACCCTGCGCGTGGGGGAGTTGAAGGTCAGTTACGTGCCCGACGGGGCGATGCTGCTGAAGCCGGCCGGCATTCCGCCGGCCGCCGTCGACCGGCACTGGAGCAGGTACGGCGCCTATCTCAACGACACGCGCCGCCTCGTCGCCAACACCGGCGGCCTGCTCGTCGAGCACGGCGGCCGGGCGCTGCTCATCGACGCCGGGTTCGGTCCGCGCGCGGTGCCGGAGGACCCCGCTCACCCCGACCGGGGCGCGGTGCACGGCGGGTCGCTGCCCGGCAACCTGGCCCTGCTCGGCCGGTCGCCCGACGACATCGAGACGGTGGCCTTCACCCATCTGCACCCCGACCACGTCGGCTGGGCCTGCGTCGACCCGCCCCTGTTCACCCGGGCGACCTTCCTGATCCCCAAGGCGCAGTGGGACCACCGCGACCCGGCGCTCACGGCCCTCGAACCCCGAACGAGGCCGGTGCTCCCCGGCGAAGAGGTCTTTCCCGGGGTCCGCGCGCTGGACCTGCCCGGTCACACCGCCGGGCACACCGGCTTCGTCATCGCCTCGCACGGCGTCCGACTGCTCGCCTTCGGCGACGCCCTGCTGTCCTCGCTCCAGATACGGCATCCCGAGTGGTCCGCGGTCTCCGACGCCGACCCCGCGGGGTCCGAGCGGCGCCGCCGCGGCCTGATCGCCGAGCTCCTGCGCCCGGACACCCTCGGCTTCGGCATCCACTTCGCGGACGTGGTCTTCGGCCGGGCGCGGCCGCACGGCGACAGCGCGGTCTGGCGCCCACTCTGACCTCGGGGCCCGGACCCGGGCGCCGACCGGCGCGCCAAGCGCCGGTCGGCACGCCGACGAACCGGACTACAGCGGCTTCACGGCGGAGACCTGCTCCTGTGGCTCTGCCTGCCGGGGCAGCACCGGCTTCGGCTCCCACGCCGCGGTGGTCCGCAGATAGGCGTAGACGACGGAGCCCGTCGCCAGCACGAGGAGCGGTCCGTAGAACCACGGATGCCCGGCCATCTCCAACGGCAGATAGCGGTACGACAGCAGGAGCGCGGCGAAGACCGTCGTGCCGTACGCGACCAGCCGGACGCCCGACTGCGCCCAGCCGCGGTCGTGGGCGCGCAGGGCTCCCTCGATCGTCAGCGTGAACACCACGCCGGCGAGGATGTCCGCGCCGTAGTGGAAGCCGAATCCGAGCGTCGCGGTGAGCGTGGCGACCAGCCAGAACGCTCCGGCCCAGCGCAGCGCCCGCGGGCCCTTGCGGGTGTGGATGAAGATCGCGGTGGCCCAGGCCGTGTGCAGGCTGGGCATGCAGTTGCGCGGGGTGACCGCGTCGAACGGCATCGGGTGCGGGGTGCCGATCGGCGGCGGCGTCGTCGGCCACAGATCGGCCACCGCCCACTGCACGCTGGGGTGCGACTCCTGCCACAGGCTGACCGCGGTCCAGTGCTCGGAGCCGTCGCCGTAGGCGAAGATCGGCCCGACCACCGGGAAGATCATGTAGATGCCGGGGCCGAGGAGCCCGATCGCCAGGAACGTGCGCACCAGATGATGACGCGGAAAGCGTCGCTCGGCCGCCACGTTCCGGAGTTGGTACAGCGCCACGAGCACCGCGGCCACCGGCAGTTGCCCGTAGACGAAGTCGAGGACGTTGAAGCCGATCGCGCCGGTGGCGGTGACGGCCCGGCCCACGAGCCACGACGGGTTGCCCAGCGCGTGATCGGCGATCGCCACGTACTGGTCGAGCACCATCGGGCGGGTCGTGGAGGTGATGAGCAGCCAGGTGTCCCCGGTCTTGCGGCCTGCCATCAGCAGCAGGGCCAGCCCGGCGCCCTTCAGCAGCAGGGCGCGTTCACGGCCGGTGCGGCGGGTGAGGGCGATGACCGCGCAGCCGAGGGTCACCCACAGCGCCCCGTTGCCGAAGGGGTGGCCCTCCGTCACCTTGATGCCGGCCGCCCACCGGACCAGCAGGAAGCCGAGGTCGATGCCGATCGCGGCGCCGACCGCGATGAACCGTTGCCGCCAGCCCACCACCACCAGCATCAACGCCATGCTGGCGTACAGCAGACCACCCGATTTGGGCGGGAATATGACCTCGCGCGCCTGACTGGTGATCGGCCCCGGCAGACCGTAGTGACGCGCGACGATCTCCAGCGTCACGAACAGCCCGAGCGCCGCCACACCGGCCGCCGCCCACAGGACGGCCTTCGGACCCTCTATTCGCGAGAACACCCGTGTTGGCATAGATATCAATTGTCTGACCAGTGTGTGAGATGCGGGCTGAACAGGTACTTCGCGCGCCGGTTGGCAGGCCCTTCCCCCACAGGACGGACAAGGAGGGGCTTTCGTCAGCGAGTTCGAACATGTTATCGGAGCGCTGCGCGGTCTTCCCCGGAATGTGGCTCGGTCGTCATTTCGATCATCCTGCCGGTCGCGCGAGAGCCGACGACACGCGGCGACGCCCGGCGGCGGCGTCCACTCCGTGCCCGTCCACGGCACAATGCCCGACGACCGGCCGACCTACACGCGGATCGAGCCGCGCACCGCGCCTCCGCTCCCGCCTCCGCCCCTGACTCCGCCCGACGCAACGTCACGACGCGGGAAGGCAATATCTGTTTTTGCGAAATGAGAAATGGGCGCAGCGCCCGTGGAATATTTCTGGGGCCGCGAACAGCTCGAAGTTATTCTCCGCACAGGGCCGATCACGACGTGCTACTGTCGTTGTCAGTTGCAGGTGTGGTTGCCAGAAGGTTTTTCCGACGGCCGATCATCACGGCGACACGGAATGCGCACAGGGCGTATTCCTGACACCGTCTCCGAAGGAGAAACATCATGGCTACCGGCACCGTGAAGTGGTTCAACGCCGAAAAGGGCTTCGGCTTCATCGAGCAGGACGGCGGCGGCGCCGACGTCTTCGCCCACTACTCCAACATCTCCGCCCAGGGCTTCCGTGAGCTGCTCGAGGGCCAGAAGGTGTCGTTCGACATCGCGCAGGGCCAGAAGGGCCCGACGGCCGAGAACATCGTCATCGCCTGACACCGGCGCAGACGCGTTCTTCGCAGTCGGGGCCCGCACCTGGGGGTGCGGGCCCCGGCTCGTTTGTTTTCCCGGGCAATTCCGCCCTGTCATCACCGGCTCGTTCTCGCGATTTTCAGCGTCGTTCACTTTGCTGCGGAAATCCCTTGATACGTGCCCGGCGGACGGCCCGGCGTCTCACCGGTCGACGTAGCTGAAGTCGCCCACGGTCCACGCGCCGACGTCCTTGATCGCGACCCGGTACATGCCGCCCGCCTCGGGGATCCCCAGATTGCCCTGCAGAATGCGGGCCAGATGGAAATGCAGGTGCGTGGGCGCCTCGCCGCCGCTCCTGCCCTCCCGCGGATCACGGGCGAAGATCTCGGAGAACGGGCCCAGCCGGTCGGAGTCCTTCAGGACCTCCGCCACCCGTTCCCTCCACACGGCCTCCGGCGCCAGCCGGCCGGTGATGACGGCGCCGCCCACGACCACGGTCAGCGACATCTGATTGCTGGGCTCGGACTCCACGGCGGCGGAGATGGCGACGAGCAGCTCATCGGGGTTCGACATGAGAGCACATTTTATGCAGTCGCCGGGTCCGCGCACGGCTCCACGGCCGTGAACCCGCGGCACGGGACGGCAACGGGACTGGGAACGTGACGACCCGGCTCGGCACAGGACGGCTCCTGACCGGGCGGCGGCGCGGCAGCGGGCCGGCGGGGACAGAGGGTCGGCACAGCGGCAGGACCGACAGATGGTGTTGAATTTCCCCCGGGGCCCTGGTGCCGTACGGCGCCGGGGCCCCTCGACGCGTTGCACAGCGAGGTGACATGACAACGGGCAACCCTCTCGGTGATCGTCTGGACGACGACGACTACCCCGCATACACGATGGGCCGGGCGGCCGAGATGATCGGAGCCACCCCGGGGTTCCTGCGAGCCCTCGGCGAGGCTCGGCTGATCACCCCGCTCCGCTCGGAGGGGGGACATCGCCGCTACTCCCGCTACCAGCTGCGGATCGCCGCCCGCGCCCGGGAACTCGTCGACCGGGGGACGCCGATCGAGGCCGCCTGCCGCATCGTCATCCTCGAGGACCAGCTCGAGGAGGCCCAGCGCATCAACGCCGAGCACCACCGCGCCGCGAACCGGGGATCCGGCGCCGCCGACTGACCGCCCGGGCGCGAGCCGCCGAGGGGACGCCCGCTGCGGAACACCGCGGCGTGCGCGCGGGGACGGCTCGACGGGGGCGCCGCCCCGGTGACGACGGCGCCCGGTCCCGTCGCACGTCACGCCGACGCCTTGACCTCCGGGTCCGTGGAAGCGGCCGGGTCCGTCGATCGCGTCGATTGCGCCGCCTCCGCCGCTTCCGTCGAGTCGCCCCGGTTCGCCGGGGCCGTCTGCGCCCGCTCCCGCACGACCGGGCGGCGGCGGGACAGTCCGAGCAGCGGGTGGGCGACGCCCCAGGCCGCGCCCTTGCAGACCAGTTCCTTGTAGACGGCGGCGACCCGTCCCGTCAGGGCCGCCCGCACGGCGCGGTCGTCGCCGGTGACGTACTGGATCAGGCCCTCCTTGCGCCCCAGCGAGATGCACTGGTTGAAGTAGCGCAGCGGCGTGTCCGGGAGCTTCCCTCCCGTCAGGCGGGCCGCGACGGCGTCGGCGGCCTGCCACGCCATGGGGACGCCCGACGCGCACGACATCCGCAGCGGCTTGTCGCCGACGCCGTTCGCCATGGCCGCGTCGCCGACGGCGTAGACGTCCGGGTGCGAGACCGAGCGCATGGTGGCGTCGACCACGATCCGGCCGGTGTCGGTGACCTCCAGGGCCGTGGCCTGTGCGATCGGGTGGACGGCGAAGCCGGTCGTCCACACGGTGACCGCGGCCGGGACCGACCCGCCGTCGGCGGTGATGACGCGGTCGGCCTCGACGCCGGTGACGGCGGCGTGCTCGTGCACGGTGACGCCGAGCCGGTCGACGACCTTCCGCAGATGCCCGCGCCCCTTGGGCGACAGCCAGTCGCCGAGGCCCTGCCGGGCGACGAGGGCCACGTCGAGGTCCGGGCGGGCCTCGGCGATCTCGGTCGCGGCCTCCAGGCCGGTGAGACCGCCGCCGACGACGACCACGGGCTGCCCGGCGGTGAGCCCGGCGAGGCGCTCACGCAGCCGGAGCGCCCCGGGGCGGCCGGCGATCTGGTGGGCGTGCTCGGCGACGCCGGGGACGCCCTGGTCGTTCCAGCCGCTGCCGAGGGCGTACACGAGGGTGTCGTAGGCCAGCTCCCCGGCGCCGTCGGCGTCGACGACGGCCACGACCCTGCGGTCGACGTCGACGCCGACGACCTTCGCGAACCTCAGCTCGACGCCGGTGCCCGCGAACATCTCGTCGAGCGGCCGGGGCGGGAGGTCCTGACCCACCGCGAGCTGGTGCATACGGACGCGCTCGACGAAGTCGGCCTCGGCGTTGACGAGGGTGACGGCGACGTCTTCGGGGCGCAGCCGCTTGGCGAGGCGGCCCGCGACGATGGCGCCGGCGTAACCGGCTCCGAGGACGATGATGCGGTGCTGCATGTCCCTGCTCCTGTCTTGAGCGGATTCGCCTCCTGAACCGGACGGCCCGCCGTTTCCTGACAGGTAGGGGATGTGAAGCACGTCACATCCATGTGGGCGGGTGTCAGAAGGGGACGACCAGGGGTTCGCCGTGGTCGTCGGCCGCCCACCGCTCGGTGGCGCGTTCCAGCTTGTCGGGGTTCACCTGGTTGCGGAACGCGGCGATGCCGTCGGCGGTGACCTCGAGGCACATGACGCCGATGACGCGCCCGTCGACGACCGCGACGACGGCGGGGCCGCCGTTGGCGGTCGTCGCGTACATCCCGGGCGAGCCGCCGGCCAGGGCGCGCTTGGCCTTGCCGGGCTTGAACAGGCCCCGCAGGAACTTCGCGACGGCGAGGGCGCCCTCGAACGCCGTGGCGCGGGCCGGGACCTTGCCGCCGCCGTCGCCGATCGAGACGGCGTCCTCGGTCAGCAGCCGCACGAGCGGCTCGGTCCGGCCGCTGGTCGCCGCCTCCAGGAACTCGTCGATGATCCGCCGGGCGGCTGCCTCGTCGATCTCGGTGCGGGTCCTGCCGTCCGCGACGTGCTTCTTCGCACGGTGGAAGATCTGCTGGCTGGCGGACTCGGTCAGGTCGAGGATCGCGGCGATCTCCCGGTGCGGGTAGTCGAACGCCTCCCGCAGCACGTACACCGCCCGCTCGTTGGGGGACAGGCGCTCCAGCAGGGCGAGCACCGCGTACGACACCGACTCGCGCTGTTCGGCCGTGTCCGCCGGGCCGAGCATCGGGTCACCGGCGAGCAGCGGCTCGGGCAGCCACTGGCCCACATAGGTCTCCCGCCGTGCGCGGGCCGAGGTGAGCTGGTTGAGACACAGGTTGGTGAGCACCTTCGTCAGCCAGGCCTCGGGGACCTCGACGCGCTCGACGTCGGCGGCCTGCCAGCGCAGGAAGGTCTCCTGCACGGCGTCCTCCGCCTCGCTCGCCGAGCCGAGAAGGCGGTAGGCGATGGCGCCCAGACGGGGGCGTGCCGCCTCGAACCGGTCCACGTCGCTCATGGTCAGGGCCATGACCGGAATTCTAGGCCGACCCGCCGCCGGAACGCCCGCCCGCCCACGCCCCACACATCACCCGCCGCCGGGCTCGCCGGCCGACGCCCAGCTCAGCCGACGCCCGGCACGACTGCTGCCCGGCTCGACCGGCGCAGCCGACGCCCGGCTCGGCCGACACTCGGCCCGGCCGACGCGGCGCATTCGGCGCCCGGCTCAGCGGCCGACGCCCGGCTCGGCCGGCGCCCGGCCCAGTCGGCACCCGGCCCAGTCGACGCCCAGCTCGGTCAGCGCCCGGCGCAGCCGGAGTCCGGCGCAGCCGACGCCCGGCCCAGCCAACGCTCGGTGCAGTCGACGCCCAGCTCCGCCGGAGCCCGCCCCAGTCAGCGCCCGGCGCAGCCAGAGTCCAGCGCGCCAGAGCCCAGCGCAACCGACGCCCGGCGCGGTCGGCGCCCGCCCCAGTCAGCGCCCGGCGCGGCCGGAGTCCGGCGAAGCCGACGCCCGGTGCAGTCCGGCGCCCGGCGCCGTCGGAGCTCGGCGGTGGGCGGTCTCGGTGGGTTTCGTTCGGGTGTGTTCGCCCCGCCTGGCATGCCCAAGATCCACCGAGATGCCCGCAGAGTCGTCGTGCCGCTGCCAGACTGGACGCGGCGGACGGATGCGTCAGGAGTTTCGGCTTCCGGACGGGTGTTCAGCGGGTCGGGGTGCGGAACGCTCACCGGTGGAGGCTGCGCGCGGCCGTCCCGCACGCCGGGGCGCGGTCCCGGCGGTCCCGGCCCCGGACGGGCCGGGCGAGAGCGAAGCGGAGTGGCCCATGAACGGTAGAGGCGTCAGATCCCGGGGCACCACGCCGCAACGCGTGCCGGAGGACTTCGCGGTCGTCGTCGACGTCCACGGGGCGATCACGGCGTGGAGCGCGGGAGCCGAGCAGGCCCTGGGATACGGGGCCTCCGAGGTCGTGGGCCGGCCGGCCGCCGAACTGCTCGCCGCCCGGCTGCCCGAGTCGGCGCGGCGCCATGTCGCCGCGGGCCGCCGGACGGCCAGCGAGGTGGCGCTGCGGCACCGCCGCGGAGACCGGGTGGTGCTGCGGTTGCAGGCGACGCCGATGGCGGACACCGGCCCCGGGCGGCTCTGGCTGGTGACGGGCGCCGGGCCGTCGAGCGAGCCGGCGCGGGCCGAGCCGGGCACGGCGGCCCTGTGGGACCTCACCCTCGCGCAGCTGCCCGTGCCGGTGGCGGTCTACGACCGTGCGGCACGACTGGTGTCGGCCAACGCGTCGATGGCCCACGTGATGGGCGCGACCGTCGAGGAGATGCGGGGCCGGACCCTGTGGGAGATCGAGCCCACGAAGCCGTTCGACGAGTACGACCGGCTGCAGCGGCAGGTGCTGCGCACCGGCGAGACGGTGTTCCACGAAGCGCACGGCAGGGCCCCCGGCGAGACCCGGGAGCACGCCTGGTCGATGTTCATCTCACCGCTGAAGGACGAGGCCGGCCGGGTGCTCGGGGTGTCGGCGGCCGTCTTCGACACCACCGAACAGCACTGGGCGCGCCGCCGCCTCGCGGTCCTCAACGACGCCGGCGTGCGCATCGGCAGCGCCCTGGACGTGACCCGCACCGTGGAGGAGCTGGCGGACGTCGCCGTCGCCGGGTTCGCCGACTTCGTCACGGTGGACCTGCTGGAGTCCGTCGTGGTGGGCGACGAGCCGGAGCCGATGCGCCCGGACCGGGCCGTGGTGGTGCGCCGCGCGGCGCAGCGGTCGGTGCTGGAGGGCTGCCCGGAGTCGGTGGCGGCCCCCGGCGACGCGGTGCGCTACCCGGTCATGACACCGCCGATGCGTACGCTGATGGCCGGTCGGGGCACCCGGCACACGGCCGGCGAGCCGGGGGTCCAGGAATGGATCAAGTCCTCCCAGGCCCGCGCCGAGTCCGTCTCGAAGTACATGATCCACTCGCTGATGCTGGTCCCGTTGCGCGCCCGCGGGGTGACCCTCGGCCTGGTGCACTTCCTGCGGCACCGCACGGGCGACGCCTTCAGCGAGGACGACCTGCTGCTCGCCGAGGAGATCGTCGCCCGGGCGGCGGTGAGCGTGGACAACGCCCGCCGCTACACCCGGGAACGCCGCACCGCGCTGGCGCTCCAGCGCAGCCTGCTGCCCGTGCGGCCGGAGGAGCTGACGGCGATGGAGGTGGCGTACCGCTATCTGCCCGCCGGTTCCGGCGCCGACGTGGGCGGCGACTGGTTCGACGTCATCCCGCTGTCCGGCGCCCGGGTCGCCCTGGTCGTGGGCGACGTGGTGGGTCACGGCATCCACGCCTCGGCCACCATGGGCCGGCTGCGCACCGCCGTGCGCACCCTCGCGGACGTCGACCTCGCCCCCGACGAGCTGCTCACCCAGCTCGACGACCTCGTCCTCAGGCTCGACCGGGAGGAGGGCCCGGAGGCCCGCGGGCGCACGCAGGACGCGTCGGGGGAGGTCGGGGCGACCTGTGTCTACGCCGTGTACGACCCGGTGTCCCGGCGCTGCACCATGGCCCGCGCCGGACATCCGCCGCCCGCCCTGGTCACCCCGGACGGCGAGGTGCGCTTCCTCGACCTGCCGGCCGGGCCGCCGCTCGGGCTCGGCGGGCTGCCGTTCGAGTCCGTCGAGGTGGAGCTGGCCGAGGGCAGTCTGCTCGCCCTCTACACCGACGGCCTGGTGGAGGCCGCAGACCGCGACATCGACGCCGGTCTCGCCCTGCTGCAAGGGGCGTTGAGCGGCCCGGCCGTACCGTCGGCGCCGCTCGAGGAGACCTGCGACGAGGTGCTGCGCACGGTGCTGAGCGGCCGTCCCGGCGACGACATCGTGCTGATGGTGGCGCGCACCGCCTCGCTGGACGCCGAGAAGGTGCGCACATGGCAGGTGGCGCGGGATCCCGCGGCGGTGGCCGGGGCGCGCAAGCTCGCGGGCGAACAGCTGGCCGCGTGGGGGCTGACCGAGGCGGCGTTCGCCACCGAACTGATCGTCAGCGAGCTCGTCACGAACGCCGTGCGGTACGGCGGCGACCCCATCGTGCTGCGGCTCATCCGCGACGCGTCGCTCATCTGCGAGGTGTCCGACGGCAGCAGCACCGCCCCGCACCTGCGGCGGGCCCGGGTCTTCGACGAGGGCGGGCGCGGGCTGCTGCTCGTCGCCCAGATCGCGGAGCGCTGGGGCACCCGTCAGACGCCCACCGGCAAGACCATCTGGGCGGAGCAGTCCCTGCCGGCCGGGGCACGGCAGCCGGGACGCGGGTGAGGCGGGCGGAGTCCGGCCACAGCCCCGGCGGCGGCCCTGGGGGCGGCCCCGGCGGCGGCCCTGGGGGCGGCCCCGGCGGCGGCCCTGGGGGCGGCCCCGGCGGCGGCCCTGGGGGCGGCCCCGGCGGCGGCCCTGGGGGC
>NZ_JBEPBI010000122.1:0-23744 GCF_040299045.1 Streptomyces sp. NPDC001027 | reverse complement strand
GCCGCCCCCGGCGGGGGGGGGGGGGGGGGGCCCCCCCCCCCCCCCCGGGGCGAGCACAGGGGCAGCGCCCCTGAAGACGGGACGGGAAGGGGCGGCGGGGGCGAAATCCTACGCCGCAGGCGGCGCCCCGTACGGCGCGAACGGCTCAGGATCCCGAGGCCCGAACAACGCCGTAAGCCCCAGATGCACCAACATCGCGGCCAGCGACCACGCCAGCAACGCCCCCTTCGCCCCCAACTTCAACGGCGCCGAGAACGCGACGCCCTTGCCGGCGGCCTGCGCATGGGCGATCACGTCGGAGTCGGGCCCGAGCCACACCCCCAGCCGCCACGCCAGCAGCGAGCCGAGAAGACCGCCCACGCCGAGCGCCACCACCAGCGGCACTCCCCCGCGCCGCCGCCACAGGAAGACCGCCGCCGCGCTCACGGCGCCGCAGGCCAGGGCCAGCAGGGCGAACGTGCCGTCCACCCCGATCGCCTGCTCCCCCTCGGTGTCCTTGAAGTAGACGACCCAGCTGCCGTCCGACAGCTCGCCGACGAGCGGCACCTTCGGCGCCAGCCACACCCACAGCAGCCCCAGCAGCACCCCGAGGAGGGCGATCCCCGCCGTGATCACGGCGGCTTCCCGCAGTTCGGTCTTCATCCCGGGCCCGTCCTGTCCGTACGCGCCGTCGTGGGGCGCGGTGGCCACTCCCGCGTACCCACCGGGCGAGGGCGGCCAGGTCTCGTGCGAAGACGGTTCGTGCGGCGGCGGAGGCGGAGTCAGCGGTGCGGTCACACTGACATCGTGCCAGGCCCGCCCGTGCGGCGCGTCACCGGACGGCGGCCCGGCGGTACGCCCAGGTGGCGACGGCGAGCGAGACGACGCCCACGCCCGCGCACACGGCGAGGTCGCCGAGCACGAACGCCCAGTCGGGGTGCGGCCGGAAGGTCCGCGCGAAGGCCTCGACCCCGTACGTGGACGGGAGCAGGTCACGGGCGAGACGCACCGCCTCCGGCATCCGGTCCGGCGGCAGCACGCCCAGCAGGAGCGCCGCCGACATGCCCAGCTGCCCCAGCACGGTGGCCAGCTCCGGCCGCGGCGCGAGCAGCCCGCAGGCCGCGCCGAGACCGGACAGCGCGGCGCCCGCCAGGGGGATGACGGCCGCCAGCACCCACAGATGGGTCAGCGGCAGCCCGAACAGCACGCAGCCGAAGACCGCGGTCACCAGCGTCCCCGGCACGGTGAACGAGGCGTAGGCCCCGGCCGCGCCCAGCACGACGGCGGCCGGCGGCACGGGCAGGGTCGCGTAGTGGTCCAGCCCTCCGCTCGCCCGCAGCTGCCCGAAGTACTGCGCGAGCAGGTTCAGCGCGACGAAGGCCACGACGAGCACCGCGGAGCCCGCCACGACGGCCTCCGCCTCGCTTCCGCCGTCCACCACGCCGCGCATCATGATCAGGATGCCGACCGACTGGAAGGTCGCCACGAACAGCAGCGGGATGCGCGCCACCCGTGCCCGGGACAGCTGGGCCCGGTACACGGCCACGAGCGACGGCCACAGCCGGGCGCGCGGCGCGAGTTCGGCGGCCGCGGCGCGGGGCGTCTCGGTGACGGCCCGGGCGCCGCCCGGCAGAACCTCGGCGGGTACGACACTCACGTGGCGCTGCTCCTCTTCCCTACGGCTCTCATACCGTCCCATACGGGTCCGGGGGCCCGCCCGCTCAGCCCGCCGCCCGAGGCGCTCGCCGTCCACGCCGCGCTCACGCCTTCACCAGCCCCTGCCGTGCCGCCCCGCCGAGCGCCAGGTAGACGTCCTCCAGGCTCGGCGTGGCGAGGGTGAAGTCGTCCAGCGCGGCGAAGGCGGACCCGCCGGTGACGGTGGCGACGACCGCGCGGGCCTCGTCGGGGGCCAGCCGCAGCGTCCAGCGGCGCCCCGACTCCGTCGCCCGCTCGCGCAGCGCGGCGACCTCGGGGACGTCCAGCGGGGCCCGGTCCCGCCACACCAGCTCGACCCGCACCTCGTCGGCGACCTGTTCCTTGAGGCCGGCGGGGGTGTCGCAGGCGATGACCCGGCCCTGGTCGAGGACGGCGACCCGGTCGAGCACGGTCTCCGCCTCGATGACGTTGTGGGTGACGAGCAGCACGGTCGTGCCGCGTTCGGCCCGCCGGCGGTCGACGGCGGCCCACACCGCCCGCCGGGCCACCGGATCCATGCCGGTGGTCGGCTCGTCCAGCACCAGCAGCGGCCGCTCCCCCACCAGGACGGCGGCGAAGCAGGCCAGCCGGCGCTGGCCGCCGGACAGTTTGCGCAGGGGGCGTCCGGCGAGCGGGGCGAGGCCCAGTTCGTCGAGGACGGCGTCCCGCTCCCGGCGTGCCGTGTGCACGTCGAGGCCGCGCAGCCGCGCGGTGGTCTCGGCGGCGAGGGAGACGGTGAGGTCGTCGAGGGCGGTGGACTCCTGGCCGAGGTAGGCGAGGATGCGGGCGGCCCGCTCGGGGTGGCGCACGATGTCGTGGCCGAGGATCTCCACGCTGCCCGCGTCGGGACGCATCAGGCCGGTCATCTGCCGGACGAGGGTGGTCTTGCCGGCGCCGTTGGGTCCGAGCAGTCCGAAGATCTCACCGCGCCGGATGTCCAGCCGTACGTCGTCGGTGGCCCGGACCTCGGGTGTCGCGGGGGCGCCGCGCCGGGCGCGGACCGCCGGATAGGTCTTGGTCAGACCGCTCACGGCACACACGACCTCGTTCCCGTGCCGAAGGGGCGGTGCCGCGCGCGTACTCACAAGGGACGAGAGTACGGGGTCGCGGGCCGCAGCTCACGGTCGGGGCGTCGCGGGCGGCCGGCTCAGTCCGCCGCCGGAGCCTGCCCGGCGGCCGTGCGCACATCGATCTCGCGCCAGAAACCCGCCCGGATGGCGTACCGGTCGTGCTCGTCGATCTGGTCGTCCTTGTGGGCGAGCAGCCCGAAGCGGGCCGCGTACCTCAGCAGCTCGCCGTCGATGCGGTGCGGGATGCGCGGGTACATGCCCGACAGCTTCTGCAGGTGGCTCTGGTCGCCGAGGCGTGCCATCCAGCGGCGGGCGAACACCTGTCCCACCTCGTAGGGGTCGCCGCCGACGGTGGTGATGTCCTCCTCGCGGTCGGCCCACCGCTGTTCCGCGGTGGTGACCTGCGCGAGCGTCGGCATCGAGGCGACCTCGGCGGGCTCGGGGGCGGAGCCGGGGCGGTCCACCCAGCCCTTGTCGGAGGACCAGCGCAGGGTCGCGGTGGCCGGATGCTGGACGGCGGGCGCCCCGGGCGCCCGCAGCGCGGCGAGGTCCTTGGGCGTGGGGACGCCCTTGGGGGCCGGGAGGCGGTCCTGCGCGCCGCTGTCGGAGCCGGCGGTCACCGAGGGGTGCTCGGCCTCCTCCTGGGGGCGCTCGACGGTGGGGGCGAGTCCGGAGTCCGGCAGCGGGGCGGAGAGGATCGCGGCGATCTCGGGGCGCGGCACGGGCGGCGGCGCGCAGACCCCGCCGAGCTCCTTCGCGCGGACCGCCTTCGTGATCCAGATACGGTCCAGGACGCGCCGCTCGTCGGCCTCGGCGACCAGGTCCTCGGACTGGTTGTAGTCGCCGTCGGCGGCCTGGACGGCCCACAGGTGGACGGCGACGCCGTGCTCCTTGGCGGCCATCATCCCCGGCAGCAGGTCGCCGTCGCCGGTGACGAGGACGACGTCGGAGCAGGCGCGGTTGCGGGCCAGCTCGGTCAGCTCGGCGTGCATGGCGGCGTCGACGCCCTTCTGCGCCCACCGCCCGTCGCTGCGGGTCAGGGCGCCGAGCCGGACCGTCACCCGGGGCATCACGCGCAGTCTGCGGTGCTCCGGCTGGGGGACGCGGTCCGGGGCGCCGTCGAACCAGTAGATGCGCAGCAGTGGACGCTCGGTCTCGGACTCGGCCTGTTCGCGCAGTCCCTGGACGAGCGCGGAGTGGTCGACGGTGATACGGGATCGCGAGGGCTCTCCGGCGAGGAGACTCGCGGCCGCCCCCAGCAGATACCCGGCGTCCACCAGGACGATGCAGCGGTCCACACGACTCACCCTCTTTCCGGGAGGTTTGCTTCGGGCTTCCTTCGAGTCTGCCCGACCGCGCGGAGGTTAACGGCCGGAACTCGATCTTCGGCGTGGCGTTTGGAGACGCCCTGCTCCGACGATCCCTGTCACAGACGGTAATTATCCGAAATGCGTCGTGCGTCAGCCTATGTGAATCTGGTCCCGGCCCTGGCCCCTAGATCACCCACAGGAGGCAGATCACCATGGCCAAGAACAAGAAGCAGGACCGTAAGCAGCCGCAGTCCGAGCGTGGTCCGCAGGCGGCGCAGCCGTCGTCGATGGAGTCGCAGACCGAGCAGCGCATCGCCCAGGCGACGCCTGCCGACATCGCCCGCAAGGGCCGGCAGAAGCGCTTCGGACACAACTGACGTCTGCACGGCGGGCCGTCGCGGCCCGGGCATGCACGAGGGGCGCATCCGGTGCCGGATGCGCCCCTCGCCGTCGTGTCCCCCGCGCGCTCAGCCCGCCAGGCAGGACGGGCCGAGCAGGACCTTCAGATCGCCGAAGAGGGCGGGGTCGGGCTTGACCCGGTGCCGGTCCAGGCGCAGGACGGTCGTCTTCGTCGGGCCCTGGAGCCTGATGCGGACCTCGCTGTCGCCCTTGTGGTGGGTGAGGATCTCGCCGAGGCGGTTGATCATCGGCGGGGTGACCCGGGTCGCCGGGATGGTGAGGATCACGGGCGCGTTGGCGCCCGCGTTCGACAGGTCCGGGACCTGCAGCTCCATCGCGACGAGCCGCGGCACGTCCTCACGCTTGTCGAGGCGGCCCTTGACGAAGACGACGGCGTCCTCGACGAGTTGGGTGGAGACGAGCTGGTAGGTCGCCGGGAAGAACATGCACTCGATGGAGCCCGCGAGGTCCTCCACGGTGGCGATCGCCCAGGCGTTGCCCTGCTTGGTCATCTTGCGCTGCAGGCCGGAGATGATGCCGCCGATGGTCACCACCGCGCCGTCGGCGTGCTCGCCACCGGTGAGCTGGG
This sequence comes from Streptomyces sp. NPDC001027, assembly GCF_040299045.1. Lineage (NCBI taxonomy): Bacteria > Bacillati > Actinomycetota > Actinomycetes > Kitasatosporales > Streptomycetaceae > Streptomyces > Streptomyces sp. NPDC001027. Next base: position 18,702 of record NZ_JBEPBI010000122.1, on the reverse strand, counting down.
CGATCCCCGCGTCCGCCTTGTCGGACAGCACGTGCTCCAGGCCGAAGAGCGGGTGGTCGGAGACGTACAGACCGAGCATCTCCCGCTCCTGGGCGAGCAGATAGGTCTTGTCCCACTCGTCCTCGGTGAAGACGACGTCCAGGCCGAAGCCCGGTTCGCTGGTCTCCTCCTCGCCCATGCCGCCGAAGAGGTCGAACTGTCCCTCGGCCTCCTTGCGCTTGACCGCGACCACGTTGTCGATCATCGGCTCGAAGTGCGCGGTGAGTCCCTTGCGGGTGTGCCCCAGGGTGTCGAACGCGCCCGCCTTGATCAGCGACTCCGTGGTGCGCTTGTTGCAGGCGACGGCCTCGACCTTGTCGAGGTAGTCGGGGAACGAGCCGTACTTGCCCTTGGCCTTGCGGCTCCTGATGATCGACTCCACCACGTTGGTGCCGACGTTGCGGACGGCCTCGAGGCCGAAGAGGATCACGTCGTCGCCCTGGGCGGCGAAGTTGTGCACCGACTCGTTGACGTTGGGCGGGAGCACCTTGATGCCCATGCGCCGGCACTCGTTGAGGTAGACGGCCGACTTGTCCTTGTCGTCCTTGACCGAGGTGAGCAGGCCGGCCATGTACTCGGCGGGGTGGTTCGCCTTCAGGTAGGCGGTCCAGTACGAGACCAGGCCGTACGCGGCGGAGTGCGCCTTGTTGAAGGCGTAGCCGGCGAACGGGACCAGCACGTCCCACAGGGCCTGGATCGCCTCGTCGCTGTAGCCGTTCTTCTTGGCGCCGGCCTGGAAGATGGTGAAGTTCTTCGCCAGCTCGTCGGGCTTCTTCTTGCCCATCACGCGGCGCAGGATGTCGGCTTCGCCGAGCGAGTACCCGGCGATGATCTGGGCGGCCTTCTGCACCTGCTCCTGGTAGACGATCAGGCCGTAGGTGACCGCCAGGACCTCTTCGAGCGGCTCCTCGAGCTCCTTGTGGATCGGGGTGATCTCCTGGAGCTTGTTCTTGCGCAGCGCGTAGTTGGTGTGCGAGTCCATGCCCATCGGGCCCGGACGGTAGAGCGCGGAGACGGCGGAGATGTCCTCGAAGTTGTCGGGCTTCATCAGGCGCAGCAGCGAGCGCATGGGGCCGCCGTCGAACTGGAAGACGCCGAGGGTCTCACCGCGCTGGAGGAGTTCGAAGGTCTTCGGGTCGTCGAGCGGCAGGGCCAGCAGGTCGAGGTCGACGCCCTTGTTGGACTTCACCATCTTGACGGCGTCGTCCATGATCGTCAGGTTGCGCAGGCCGAGGAAGTCCATCTTCAGCAGGCCGAGCGACTCGCACTGCGGGTAGTCCCACTGGGTGATGGTCACGCCGTCCGTGTGCCGCACCCAGATCGGGGCGTGGTCGACGATGGGCTCGCTGGACATGATCACGCCGGCCGCGTGCACGCCCATCTGCCGGACCAGGCCCTCGACGCCCTTGGCGGTGTCGATGACCTTCTTGACGTCCGGCTCGTTCTCGTACATCGCGCGGATCTCGCCCGCCTCGCTGTAGCGCGGGTGCGAGGGGTCGGTGATGCCGTTGAGGTCGATGCCCTTGCCCAGGACGTCGGCGGGCATGGCCTTGGTGAGACGGTCGCCCATCGCGTACGGGTAGCCCAGCACGCGCGCGGAGTCCTTGATGGCGTTCTTCGCCTTGATCTTGCCGTAGGTGCCGATCATGGCGACCTTGTCGGACCCGTACTTCTCTGTGACGTACCGGATCACCTCGACGCGCCGGCGCTCGTCGAAGTCGATGTCGACGTCGGGCATGGAGATGCGCTCGGGGTTGAGGAAGCGCTCGAAGATCAGGCCGTGCGGGATCGGGTCGAGGTCGGTGATGCCCATGGCGTAGGCGACGATCGAGCCGGCCGCGGAACCACGCCCCGGACCGACCGCGATGCCCTGGTTCTTCGCCCACATGATGAAGTCGGCGACGACGAGGAAGTACCCCGGGAACCCCATCTTGATGATGACGTCCATCTCGTACTCGACCTGCTTCTGGCGGTCGTCGGGGACGCCGCCCGGGAAGCGGCGGTCCATTCCCCTGCGGACCTCCTCCTTGAACCAGGTGATCTCCGTGTAGCCGTCGGGGATGTCGAACTTCGGCATCAGGTTCTTCTCGACGAACATGCCGGTGGTGTCGATCTGCTCCGCCACCAGGAGGGTGTTGGCGCAGCCCTCCTGCCAGGCGTCCGAGGAGTCGATGGCGTACATCTCCTCCGTGGACTTCAGGTAGTAGCCGGTGCCGTCGAAGCGGAAGCGGTCCGGGTCCGAGAGGTTCTTGCCGGTCTGGATGCACAGCAGCGCGTCGTGCGCGGTCGCCTCGTGCGCGTAGGTGTAGTGCGAGTCGTTGGTGACCAGCGGCGGGATGCCGAGCTTCTTGCCGATCTCCAGCAGGCCGTCGCGGACCCGGTGCTCGATGTCGATGCCGTGGTCCATCAGCTCCAGGAAGTAGCGGTCCTTGCCGAAGATGTCCTGGTACTCGGCAGCCGACTTCAGGGCCTCGTCGAACTGGCCGAGGCGCAGCCGGGTCTGGAGCTCGCCGGAGGGGCAGCCGGTGGAGGCGATGAGCCCCTCGGACCACTGGGAGATCGTCTCCTTGTCCATGCGGGGCCACTTCTGCAGCCAGCCCTCGGCGTAGGCGTCCGAGGAGAGCTTGAAGAGGTTGTGCAGGCCCGTCGCGTTCGCCGCCCAGATCGTCTTGTGGGTGTAGCCGCCGGAACCGGAGACGTCGTCGCGCTTCTGGTGCGGCTGGCCCCACTGGATCTTGCGTTTGTTGCGCCGCGACTCGGGGGCGACGTACGCCTCGATGCCGATGATCGGGGTCACGCCGGCCTTCTTCGCGGTGTGGAAGAAGTCATAGGCCCCGTGGAGGTTGCCGTGGTCGGACATGGCGATGTGGGTCATGCCCATCTCGTTGCACGCGTCGAACATGTCCTTCAGCCGCGCGGCACCGTCCAGCAGCGAGTACTGGGTGTGGACGTGCAGGTGCGTGAACGGCGGCTTTGACACGGCTGCGGCCTCCAGGGGAAACATCGGGCGACTGGCGTCCCACCGGTTTCGGACGGTCGGGGGGACAGCGTCGAAGTCTATGCCGGACCACTGACACGCGGACCGCTGCGCCGCGTACCTTCACCGGAGGGATACGGGCACTCCCGCATCCCTTCGTCCGTTGGAGACGGCAGAGACGCCGTCGTACCCGTCATGCACCAGGAGGCACCCAGCGATGTCGGTTCCGCAGCTCGACGACGAGCACCGCGGCGAGCAGATCCTCGCCGTCTTCGACACCGCGTTCGGCGAGCTCCTGGCCGCCGACCCGGCCGCGTTCCGCGTGAAGTTCCGGAAGATGGCGGCCTCGGCTTTCGCGTTCTACCGGGGCACGGCCGGCCTCTTCTACCACGATCTGGACGCGGAGAAGCGGGGCGGTCCGTTCCTGGACGAGCGCACCTCGCGCGTGTGGATCCACGGCGACCTGCACGCGGAGAACTTCGGCACGTACATGGACGCCAACGGCCGGCTGATCTTCAACGTCAACGACTTCGACGAGGCGTACGTCGGCCCCTTCACCTGGGACCTCAAGCGCCTCTCCGCCTCCCTCGCCCTCATCGGGTACGCGAAGGCGCTCTCCGACGACCAGATCAGCGAGCTGGTGGAGGTCTTCGCGGGCGCGTACCGCGAGCGCATCCACGCGCTGGCCACCGGAGCGAAGAGCGACGAGGTGCCGCCGTTCACCCTGGACACCGCCCAGGGCCCGCTGCTGGACGCCCTGCGCGACGCGCGTGCGCTGACCCGCTTCGGGCTGCTGGACTCGATGACCGAGATCCGTGACTTCGAGCGCCGCTTCGCGCCCGGCGGCGGCTCCATCGAGCTGGACGCCGCCACCCGCTACAAGGTGCTCGCCGCCTTCGACGGCTACCTGGAGACGCTGCCGGAGACGTCGCTGGCCCGCCCGGACTCCTACCGGGTCAAGGACGTCGTCGGCCGCCGCGGCATCGGCATCGGCTCGGCCGGTCTGCCGTCGTACAACATCCTGCTCGAGGGCCACAGCGACGCCCTGGAGAACGACGTGGTGATCTACATCAAGCAGGCGCAGACCCCGGCGGTCTCGCGGCACATCACCGACCCGGCGATCCGCGACTACTTCCGGCACGAGGGCCACCGCACGGTGATCTCCCAGCGCGCCCTCCAGCAGCACGCGGACCCGTGGCTGGGCTGGACCGAGCTCGGCGGCGCCGGTCAGCTGGTCGCCGAGGTCTCGCCGTACGCCGTCGACCTGGACTGGGGCGACATCGACGACCCGGAGGAGATCGCGGGCGTCGTCGCCGACCTGGGCCGGGCCACCGCCACCATGCACGCGGCGGCGGACGACACCTCCGGAGAGTCCCTGGTCCCCTTCTCCACCGAGCGGGCCATCGACGCGGCGATCGCGGCCGACGAGGAGGGCTTCGCACCCCTCCTGGTCGACTTCGCGCACGGCTACGGCGCACGCGCGCGTGCCGACCACCAGATCTTCGTCGACCTGTTCCGCAACGGCCGGATTCCGGGTCTGTGACAGTAGGCCGTCTCACAGGGACTCTTTAGGGGTCCCCTACCGCAGTACGTGACACACTCTCCTCCGCTATGGACATATCCGGGACCCGCCTCAGAGCCGTACGCGCGGCGCTGTTCACGGCCTTCGTCGTGACGCTCAGCACCGCGTCGCACGTGCTGCTGTCGCGGGCCCCGCTGCCGCTCAACACGGTGGCCGCGGTCGCGGCCGCCGTGTTCGCCCTCGCGTACGCCCTCGCCGGCCGCGAGTGCGGCTTCGGGCGGATCGCCGCCTGGCTGATCCCGCTGGAGCTGGCGGCCGACACCGTCTTCACCACCGGCCAGCACGTCTGTTACGGCCGGGCCGGCGGCCCGGTCGCCGGCCCGCTGGCCTCGATCGGCTGGGACGTGCTGTGCGGCGACGGCACCCGCGTCGGCACCCCGCTGACCCAGGTCGCGGCCGGTCCCGGTCCCACCGGGCTGGGCGCGGACCTCGCCCATGTCTACCCGGCCGCCGCCTGGCTGCTGCTCGCCGCGCACCTCTGCGTCGGCCTGATCGCCGCCGCCTGGCTGCGCCGGGGCGAGCGGGCGCTCGTCCAGCTGCTGCGGGCGGCCACCGCGACCACCTTCCGGCCCCTGCTGATCGCGGTGGCCGCCGTGACCGTGCGACGCGCCCCGGCGGCCCGCCGCCTGCCGCGGCCCGCGCGCCGCATGGCCACCGCCCGTGACCGGCTCCTCGTGCACTCCCTGGGACGGCGTGGACCACCGCGCTGCTCGCCCGCCGCGGTCTGACAGACCCGCCTCCGCACAGACCGGGCACGCCGAGCACCGAAGCACTCCTCACTCAGTCCCCACACGAACTTCCGCGTACGACGTGTGCGCGTCCCTTTTTGGAGATCACCATGAGCAAGCGGAACAGCGCTGCGGCGAAGACGGCGGCCCGGGAGCGGCTGCGCATCGAGCGCGAGCGCGAGGCCAAGCGCGCCAAGACCAAGCGTCAGATCATCGTCGGCCTCTCGGTCGTCGGCGTGCTGGCCGCCGCCGGCGGCATAGGCTACGCCGTCGTCCAGGCCAACAAGCCCGCGTACTGGGACGACGTCAAGAGCCAGAAGCTCGTCAAGCCGGCCAACACCAGCGGCGAGGACGGCACGACCGTCGTCATCGGCAAGGCGGACGCGAAGAAGACCCTCGCGATGTACGAGGACCCGCGTTGCCCGATCTGCGCCCAGTTCGAGCAGACCGTGGGCCCGACCGTCGACAAGGACGTCGCGGCCGGCAAGTACAAGATCCAGTACGTGGGCGCCACCTTCCTCGACGACAAGCTGACCGGCGAGGGCTCGAAGAACGCGCTGAGCGCTCTCGGCGCGGCGCTGAACGTCAGCCCCGAGGCCTTCCTGGAGTACAAGACCGCGCTGTACTCGACGAAGTACCACCCCGAGGAGACCGACGACAAGTTCAAGGACGACTCGTACCTGATCAAGGTGGCGGACACGGTCTCCGCTCTGAAGGGCAACGCCAAGTTCCAGAGCGCCGTGAAGAACGGCACCTACGACAAGTGGGCTCTCGTCATGAGCGGGAAGTTCGACTCGGACAGCAAGAAGTACGACATCCAGGGCACCCCGTCCCTCGTGATGGACGGCAAGCTCATCAAGGCCGCCAACGGCAACGTCCCCATGTCGGTCGCCGACTACGAGACCGCGATCGCCGCAGCGCTCAAGGGCTGAGCAACGGAAGGCCCCGGACCGCGGAAATCGGTCCGGGGCACGGCGCACGGCGGCGCTCGGCGTTCCGCCGGGCGTCGCGCTTTCACGGGGCTCGGGGACCGGCGTCCGACGCGCAGCCGAAGAGCGGGCGAACTTCTTTCCGGTTCGCCCGCTCTCGGTCGTACTGGTCAGTAATCTGATTGTCCGTGACCAGTCGATACAGATCCTCCACGAGCGCCGGCGTCCCGTCGCAGCGCTCCGACTCCCTTACCCCGCGCCGCCGTACGGTCGTCAAGGCCGCGGCGGCGACCGCTGTGCTGGCAGGCCCGCTCGCCGCCGCGCTCCCGGCCCGCGCCGCCGTCCAGACCCCGGCGTTCCTGCACGGCCTCGCCTCCGGCGACCCGCTGCCCGACGGGATCCTGCTGTGGACCCGGGTGACGCCCGCCGCCGAGGCGACACCGGGCTCCGGACTCGGTCCGGACACCGAGGTGAGCTGGGTCGTCGCCACCGACAAGGCGCTGACGAGCGTCGTCAGCAGGGGCTCGGTCACCGCCACGGCGGCCTCCGACCACACCGTCAAGGCCGACATCCGGGGCCTCCAGCCGGCCACCGACTACTACTTCCGCTTCTCGGCGGGCGGCGTCGAGACCTCGGTGGCGCGTACCCGCACCGCGCCCGCGGCGGACGCGGCCGTCACGGGTCTGCGCTTCGGCGTGGTCTCCTGCGCCAACTGGGAGGCCGGCTACTTCTCGTCGTACCGCCACCTCGCGGCCCGCGGCGACCTGGACGCCTGGCTGCATCTCGGCGACTACATCTACGAGTACGGCACCGGCCAGTACGGGGCCCGCGGCGCCGTCGTACGCCGGACCGAGCCCACCCACGAGATCCTCACGCTCGCCGACTACCGCACCCGGCACGGCAAGTACAAGACGGACCCCGACCTTCAGGCCCTGCACGTGAAGGCCCCGGTCATCGCGATATGGGACGACCACGAGTTCGCCAACGACACCTGGTCGGGCGGCGCCGAGAACCACACCGAGGGCGCGGAGGGCGCCTGGTCGGCCCGTCAGGCCGCCGCGAAGCAGGCCTACTTCGAATGGATGCCGGTCCGACCCGCGATCGCCGGCACCACCTACCGCCGGCTGCGCTTCGGCAAGCTCGCCGATCTCTCCCTGCTGGACCTGCGTTCCTTCCGTTCCCAGCAGGTCAAGGTCGGCAACGGCACGGTCGACGACCCGGACCGCACGATCACCGGGCGCGCCCAGCTGGACTGGCTGAAGGCCGGGTTGAAGGCGTCGGACACCACCTGGCGGCTGGTCGGCAACTCGGTGATGATCTCGCCGTTCGTCATCGGCTCGCTCTCCGCGGACCTGTTCAAGCCGCTCGCCAAGCTGCTCGGCCTGCCGCAGGACGGCCTCGGCCTCAACACCGACCAGTGGGACGGCTACACCGACGACCGCCGCGAGCTCCTCGCCCACCTGCGCGCGAACGCCATCCGCAACACGGTGTTCCTGACCGGCGACATCCACATGGCGTGGGCCAACGACGTGCCGGTGGACGCCGGGACGTACCCGCTGTCCGCGTCGGCCGCCACCGAGTTCGTGGTCACCTCGGTGACCTCCGACAACCTCGACGACATCGTGAAGGTCCCCGAGGGCACGCTCACCGCGATCGCCTCGCCCGTCATCCGGGCCGCGAACCGGCACGTCCACTTCGTCGACACCGACCGCCACGGCTACGGCGTCCTGGACATCACCGCCGAGCGCGCGCAGATGGACTACTACGTCCTGTCCGACCGCACGAGCGCCACCGCGACCTCCTCCTGGCAGCGCTCCTACCGCACCCGCAGCGGCACCCAGAAGGTGGAACGGACGTACGACCCCGTCTAGGGCGCGTGACCGCTACGGACTGCGCGTGACCGCTGAAGGCTGCGTGCAGCCGCTACAGGCTCTCGAGGAAGCCGAGCGCCACCCGCCAGGTGGCCTCGGCCGCCTCCTCGTCGTAGTCGGGCAGCCCGGGGTCGGTGTACAGGTGCCCGGCGCCCGCGTACCGGTAGACCTCCACGTCGGCTCCGGCCCGGCCCATCTGGAGATACCAGGCGCTCAGCCAGTCGTCGGTCTCGAACGGATCCGGCTCCGCGACGTGCAGCTGCACCGGAAGGTCGTCCACCGAGACGTTCGGCGCGAGGTCCGAGGTGCCGTGCAGAAGGAGCAGGCCGCGCGCCTTGTCGTCGCCGAGGGCGAGGGTCTGGGCGATCGACGCGCCCAGCGAGAACCCGGCGTACACCAGCCCGCGCTCGGAGTAGGGCGCGGCGGCGAGCACGGCTCTCTTCAGCAGCTCGTCCTTGCCGATCTCCTCGTTGTACGCCATGCCCTCCTCGACCGTGTCGAACGTGCGCCCCCCGAAGAGGTCCGGCGTCCAGACCTCGTGCCCGGCGGCGCGCAGCCGGTCCGCCGCGGCGCGCACCGCCGGCCGCGGACCGTAGGTCGAGTGGAAGAGCATGATGTTCATGCGCCCATGGTGCCAGCCCGCACCGACAGCCCCGCGCGTGCGCCTCTTCACACAAGTAACAGGTTCAGGACCCCGTCGGCCCGGTTACGTTCGAAGGCATGGAGAACCTGCTCCGCCCCGTGATCGTGGTGGGCGGCTCGGTGGTGCTGACCGTGCTCATCGGCTGGGCCACCGACCGTCTGCTGTCCAAAGCCGACCGACGGCACCCGGAGACCCCGCTGTGGGGTCTGCTGCGCCGTGGCCGCATCCCCTATCAGCTGGTGCTGTGCGCGGCGATGCTCAGAGGGTCCTACGACGAGGCGCAACTGCTGGACGACCACCGGGTGGGCATCGGCCGGACCCTCACCCTGGTGCTGATCGGCTCGGCGGCCTGGCTGGTGATCCGCATCGCGGGAGCGGTCGTCGAGACGTCGTACTCGCGCTACGCGCGCGTGCACCGCGACGCGGCCCGGGTCCGGCGGGTGCGGACCCAGGTGTCGCTGATCATGCGGGTGGTCTCGGCCGTCGTCGGTGTGGTCGCGGCGGCCACGATGTTGCTGACGTTCCCCGCCATGCGCGCCGCGGGCGCCTCTCTGCTGGCCTCGGCCGGGATCCTCGGCATCGTCGCCGGTGTGGCCGCCCAGTCGACGCTGAGCAACATGTTCGCCGGCCTGCAGATCGCCTTCGGCGACATGGTGCGCATCGGCGACACGGTCGTGGTGGACGGCGAATGGGGCACGGTCGAGGAGATCACCCTGACCTTCCTCACCGTGCGGACCTGGGACGAGCGCCGGATCACGATGCCCGTGTCGTACTTCACCTCGAAGCCCTTCGAGAACTGGTCGCGCGGCACCCCGCAGATGACGGGCATCGTCTACTGGCACGTCGACCACGCGGCGCCGGTGGAGGCGATGCGCGAGAAGCTGCGCGACATCCTGCGCCAGTGCCCGGCCTGGGACGGCCGCGCCTGCGGTCTCGACGTCACCGACACCACGCCCAACACCATGCAGGTCAGGGCCCTGGTCACGGCCAAGGACGCCGACGACATCTGGACGGTGCGCGTCGCGGTCCGCGAGCAGATGATCCGCTGGCTGTCGAAGGAGCATCCGTACGCGCTTCCCCGGGTCAACACGGCTGACGCGGCACTGCCTCCGGGGCGCGTCCCGGGTCCGTCGCCCCGTCCGACGGAGCGGCCCGCCGCGTCCACGAACATCCGCTGACGGACCGCCGACCGGCTCTTCCCGGGTTCCCGCGTCGTGACGGGGCGCCTCCTGCCCGTCCCGGCCGGGGCCGGGCGGGCAAGCGGGGCCGGGCGGGGAGCCGCCCGGCTCCTCACTTGAGGCTGCGCACGTCCAGGTGGCGCAGCACCCGGTCCACGATCTCCGGGTCGGCGCCCGGCTCGCTGCGCGCCGCCACCACCTCGTGCCGTGCCGCGCTCAGCATCTCCCCCTGGATCCGCCGCACCCGCTTCAGCCTGCGCACCCGGTGGTCGTGCCCCTCCCGCCGCTCGTCCTCGCCCATGTCCGGACTGATCCGCAGCCCGATGTCGAAGGCCCGGCGCAGCATCTGCTCGGACAGTTCCTCCGGCAGGCTCTCCTCGGCCTCGATCTCCCGCAGCCGCTGCTTCGCCGCCCTGGCCGCGCGCACGGCCAGCTCCTTCTCGAACGCCTTCTCCCGATCGGTGTCCGACTGGACGCCGAGCCGCTTCACCAGCCAGGGCAGGGTCAGCCCCTGCAGGACCAGCGTCGCCATGATCACGCCGAACGCGATGAAGACGATCTCGTCACGGTCCGGAAAGGGCCCGCCGTCGTCGGTCTTCAGCGGTACGGCCAGCGCCAGCGCCACCGAGGCCACCCCGCGCATCCCCGACCACCACATGACGACGGTCTCCCGCCAGTTCGTCGGGATGTCCTCGAGGTGGTCCTTCCTGGCGTGCAGCCGCTGCGTCAGCCACGTCGCCGGCAGCAGCCACAGCAGCCGTACGACGACGACCACCGCCACGATCACCGCCGCCCACCCGAGCATCTCCCCCCACCGCCCGGACGCCGTGCGGATCGCGTTGTGCAGTTCCAGGCCGATCAGCCCGAACGCGACGCCCGTGACCAGCGTGTCGATGATGTCCCAGAAGGTGTGGCCGGCCAGCCGGGTCAGCACGTCGTCGGGGTCGGTGGCGTACTCGGCGAGGAACATCGCGGTGGTCAGCACCGCCAGCACCCCGGACCCGTGGAACTCCTCCGCCAGGACGTACGAGGCATAGGGCACGAGGAGCGTCAGCCCGATCTGCAGCGTCGTGTCCCCGAGGACGTCCAGCAGTCGGTTCGCGCCCCAGCCCAGCGCGACGCCCACCGCCACCGCGACCACCGCGGACAGCACCAGGTCGAGTCCGGCCCGCCACGGGGAGAACGTCCCGCTCACGGCGGCGGCGATCGCGACGTGGTAGAGCACGATGGCCGTCACGTCGTTGAACAGCCCCTCGCCCTCCAGGATGGAGACCAGTCGGCGGGGCAGCCCGAGCTGTCCTGCGACCGCGGTGGCCGCCACCGGGTCGGGCGGCGCGACCAGCGCACCCAGCGCCACCGCGGCGGCCACCGGCAGCCCGGGGACGATCGAGTGGGCCACGGCGGCCACACAGACCGTCGTGACGAACACCAGCGCCACGGCCAGCAGGAAGATCGGCCGCACGTTCGCCGCGAACTGCCGCCACGACGTCCGCCGCACGGCCGCGTAGAGCAGCGGCGGCAGCAGGAGCGGCAGGATCAGATCCGGCGGGACCTCCACGTTGGGCACGAAGTCGAGCACCGCGAGGACTATGCCGAGCAGGGTCATCAGCACCGGAGCGGGCAGTGCGAACCTGTCCCCCACGGGGACGCTCACCACGGCCCCGAGCAACAGGACGAACAACAGGGCCAACTGGTCCACGGGCAGCGCTCCGGGTCTAGACGATCAGTGCATCCAGGCCCTCAGCGTCGCACGCCCGCCCTCCGCTACAGCGGACGCCGCATGGACCGGTGCGGGATGCCCGCCTCCAGGTCCTCCGGCCCGTAGGCCGTGTACCCCAGACGTTCGTAGAAACCCAGCGCCTGCGTCTGTGCGTGCAGGTCCACGGCGGTGAGCCCCCGCGCGCGTGCCGCCTCCTCGACGGCCCGCACCAGTGCGACGCCGACGCCCAGGCCGCGCGCCTCGCGCGTCACGGCGAGCCGCCCGAGCGAGCCCACCGAAGGGTCGCCGCCGGTCCTGGCCGCGGCCGCCTCGCCGTGCAGCAGCCGCCCGGTCCCGAGCGCGACCCCGTCCTCCCGGACCGCCAGCAGGTGCACGGCGCCGGCGTCGTGCTCGTCGTACTCCAGGTCCTCGGGGACGCCCTGTTCGCCGACGAAGACCTCCTTGCGCACCGCGAAGCACGCCTCCCGGTCGGCGAGGTCCCCGGCCACGCGCACCGTGTACGCGGGCGTGCCGCTCCCGGGCGTGCCGCTCATCCGTAGGTCTCCGCGCGGACCTGGTCCAGGGCCTTCTGCAGGTCCTCGGGGTAGTCGCTGGCGAACTCCGCCCACTGTCCGTCGCCGGGGTGCTCGAAGCCCAGCCGGACGGCGTGCAGCCACTGCCGGGTCAGGTGCAGCCGCTTGGAGAGCGTCGGGTCGGCCCCGTACGTCAGGTCGCCCACACAGGGGTGGCGGTGGGCGGACATGTGCACGCGGATCTGGTGCGTGCGGCCCGTCTCCAGCTTCACGTCCAGCAGGGAGGCCGCGCGGAAGGCCTCGATCAGGTCGTAGTGGGTGACCGAGGGCTTGCCCTCGGCGGTGACCGCCCACTTGTAGTCGTGCTGCGGGTGGCGGCCGATGGGCGCGTCGATCGTGCCGCTGGTCGGGTCGGGGTGGCCCTGGACGAGCGTGTGGTAGCGCTTGTCGACCGTGCGCTCCTTGAACTGGCGCTTGAGCGAGGTGTAGGCGCGCTCGGACTTGGCGACCACCATCAGACCGGAGGTGCCGACGTCGAGCCGGTGCACGATGCCCTGGCGCTCGGCGGCCCCCGACGTGGAGACGCGGTAGCCGGCCGCGGCGAGCCCGCCGATGACGGTGGGGCCGCTCCAGCCGGGCGACGGGTGCGCGGCCACGCCGACTGGCTTGACGATCACGATCACGTCGTCGTCGTCGTGGACGATCTCCATGCCCTCGACCGGCTCGGCGACGATCTGCACGGGCGCCGGGGCCTGCGGCATCTCGACCTCCAGCCAGGCCCCGCCGCTGACCCGCTCGGACTTGCCGACCACCGAGCCGTCGACCGTGACCTTCCCCGCCGCGGCCAGCTCGGCGGCCTTCGTACGGGAGAAGCCGAACATGCGGGAGATGGCGGCGTCGACGCGCTCGCCCTCCAGGCCGTCCGGCACGGGCAGGGTACGGATCTCGGGAATCGTGCTCACCCGTCGAGTATGCCGGACGGCCGCGACACCGCCGTACGGGCCTGTGGACAACCCGTGGCCGCCCGGTCCGGGTCAGTCCCTGTGGACGGTCCCGTCCGGGTCGAGTCCCTTGAAGGAGAGCAGGACGATCAGGATGCCGCCGCACACGATCGCCGAGTCGGCGAGGTTGAAGACCGCGAAGTGCTTCGGCGCGATGAAGTCCACGACCGCGCCCTCGAAGACGCCGGGCGCCCGGAAGATCCGGTCGGTGAGGTTGCCCAGCGCGCCGCCCAGCAGCAGACCGAGCGCGATCGCCCAGGGCAGGCTGTACAGCTTGCGCGCGAGCCGGGCGATCACCACGATCACCGCCGTGGCGATCACCGTGAAGATGACGGTGAAGGCCTCGCCGAAGCCGAAGGCCGCGCCCGCGTTGCGGATGGCCTCGAACCGCAGCCAGTCCCCGACGATGTCGATCGGCGCGTGGTGCTCCAGCTTGGCGACCACGATCATCTTGCTGACCAGGTCGAGTGCGTACGCGAACGCGGCGACGGCGAAGAGCACGGCGATGCGGCGCTTGCCCCTGGACCGCGCTCCGGCGCTCTCCTGCTCGCCCGGGCCGGACGACTGCTCCGGCTCGGACCCCGTCTCTGGGGTGTCCGGCGTACCGATGACGCGCTCCGCCTCTGCCACGTGAGTCCCTCAACCTAGGTACCTGACTGAGGACGAGGGTACGGCACGCCCCCCGCCTGCCAGGTGATCAGTACCGCCGCTCCTGCTTCTGCTTGCACTCGACGCACAGCGTGGCCCTCGGGAAGGCCTGCATCCGGGCCTTTCCGATGGCGTTGCCGCAGTTCTCGCACAGCCCGTAGGTGCCGGCGTCCAGCCGTTCCAGGGCGTGCTCGGTCTGGATCAGCATCTCGCGCGCGTTGGCGGCCAGCGCCAGTTCGTGCTCGCGCGTGATGTTCTTGGTGCCGGTGTCGGCCTGGTCGTCGCCCGCGCCGTCCCCGGAGTCCCGCATCAGCCCGGTCAGGGCCGCCTCGGACGCGGCCAGCTCCGCTCGCAGCCGCGCCTGCTCGGAGTCGAGCTCCGTGCGTGCCTCCTCGACCTCCTCGGGCGTCCACGGCTCCTCGCCGGGGCGTACCGCGAGCTCGCCCGGCTCCGCCGCGGCGAGGCGCGCCTTGGGGACGGCGCGCTTCGCCGCCGTGGCCGTACCCGGAGTCTTCTTCGCAACCACAGTCGTGGCTCCCGTCTGCTCCGCGGCCGAGGCCGCGCCCACCTTCTTGGCCGTGTTCTTCCTGCCCGCGCTCGTCGCGGCCACGCTCTTCCCGCCGGTCGCCTTCGCCGCCGGTTCCTTCCCGGCCGTCGCCTTCTTGGCGGCGGCCTTCCCCGCGGCCGTCCTCGGCCCGGCGGCTTTCTTCTTCGAGGCGGTCCTCCCGGCGGACGTCCGCTTCGCGGCCGCCTTCCCGGCGGTCTCCTCCGCGGAGGCGTCCTGCAGGGTGTCTTCGGGGGCGTCCTTGGAGGCGTCCTTGGAGGCCTCCTCCGGGACGGCGCCCGACTTCGCCGCCGCCTTACCGGACGCCGCCTTCCCGGGTGAGGCCTTCCCGGAGGCCGCCTTCCCGGCCGCCTTCCGCTCCGCCTTCTTCGTGCCGGCGGCAGCCGACGACCGTACGGACTTCACCGCCGTCACGGCCTTCGCGTCCTCGGCCGGGCCGCCGGGAGCGTCCGTGGACGTTCCGGACGCCGGCTGCTGTACGGCGGTCTTCTTCGCCACCATGGCCGCGGCCCCTTCACATTTTGTGATCTTGCACGCAAATCGTGCTGGGACGATAAATCGACTTGGAGCCCGCGGCAACGGGGCACACCGCCCGATTCGCCCGCCTCGCGCACGCCGCGCGGCAAGCCTGCATCCGTTGTGCCCAGCTCCCCGCCGGGTAATCCGCCGCACGGAACGTCGCGGTCCGCGCACCCGCGCGGCATCGAGCCCGGCAGCCATTCGGGGCATCCGGGACCCGGCCGCGGGCCGGGCCCGAGGGCCCCGAAAAGCGGTCGGCCGCCGTCGCCGGGGAGCCGTACACTGGGCGGAGCGAAAAGCATGGATGGGGACGAGTAGCGGCGTAAGCGGCCCAGAGCGACCCGGGGACGGTGGGAGCCCGGGGGCGAGCGCGACGCGAAGATCACCCCGGAGCCGCCGGAAGAAGACCCCCAGGGGGTTGGTAGAACCGGCATCGCGACCCCAATGAGGGGGCTCGTCGGCGCGCAGGGCGCACCGGAGGGCCAAGGAGGGTGGTACCGCGGGAGCGCGCCGCACACGGCGTCCACAGGCAAGAAGGCTCTCGTCCCTCCGACGGAAGGCAGTACGTCCGCCGGAGGAAGCTCGCAGATGACAACGCCGCAGTACCGCCAGGTGCCCGCCCAGGTCGACCTGCCCGCCCTCGAGCACGCGGTGCTCGAGTTCTGGCGCGAGCAGAAGATCTTCGCCAAGAGCCTGGAGCAGTCCGAGGGCCGCCCCGAGTGGGTGTTCTACGAGGGCCCGCCCACCGCCAACGGCATGCCGGGCGCCCACCACATCGAGGCGCGTGTCTTCAAGGACGTCTTCCCCCGCTTCCGCACCATGCGCGGCTACCACGTGGCCCGCAAGGCCGGCTGGGACTGCCACGGCCTGCCGGTGGAGCTCGCCGTCGAGAAGGAGCTCGGCTTCAGCGGCAAGCAGGACATCGAGGCCTACGGCATCGCCGAGTTCAACGCGAGGTGCCGGGAGTCGGTGCTCCGCCACACCGACGCCTTCTCCGACCTGACGACCCGCATGGGCTACTGGGTCGACCTCGACGACGCGTACGTCACGATGGACCCCGAGTACATCGAGTCGGTCTGGTGGTCGCTGAAGGAGATCTTCAACAAGGGCCTGCTGGTCCAGGACCACCGCGTCGCCCCCTGGTGCCCCCGCTGTGGCACCGGCCTCTCCGACCACGAGCTGGCGCAGGGGTACGAGACGGTCGTCGACCCGTCCGTGTACGTCCGTTTCCCGCTCACCTCCGGTCCGCTCGCCGGCGAGGCCGCCCTCCTGGTGTGGACGACGACGCCGTGGACGCTGGTCTCCAACACGGCCGTGGCCGCGCACCCCGAGGTCGCCTACGTCGTGGCGACCGACGGCGAGGAGAAGCTCGTGGTCGCCGAGCCGCTGCTCGCCAAGGCGCTCGGCGAGGGCTGGGAGACCACCGGCCAGACCTTCACCGGCGCCGAAATGGAGCGCTGGACCTATCAACGTCCGTTCGAGCTGGTGGAGTTCCCGGAGCCCGCCCACTACGTGGTGAACGCCGAGTACGTCACCACCGAGGACGGCACGGGTCTGGTCCACCAGTCGCCCGCCTTCGGCGAGGACGACCTCAAGGTCTGCCGCTCCTACGGCCTTCCCGTGGTGAACCCCGTCCGTCCGGACGGCACCTTCGAGGAGTCCGTCCCGATGGTCGGCGGCGTCTTCTTCAAGAAGGCGGACGAAAAGCTCACCGAGGACCTGCAGCAGCGCGGCCTCCTCTACCGGCACATCCCGTACGAGCACAGCTACCCGCACTGCTGGCGCTGCCACACCGCGCTGCTCTACTACGCGCAGCCGTCCTGGTACATCCGCACCACGGCCGTCAAGGACCGCCTCCTCCAGGAGAACGAGAACACCAACTGGTTCCCGGACACGGTCAAGCACGGCCGGTACGGCGACTGGCTGAACAACAACATCGACTGGGCGCTGTCCCGCAACCGCTACTGGGGCACCCCGCTGCCCATCTGGCGCTGCGAGGACGACCACCTCACCGTCGTCGGCTCCCGCGCGGAGCTCACCGAGCTGACCGGCGCCGACCAGTCCGAGCTGGACCCGCACCGCCCGTTCATCGACGACGTCACCTTCGCGTGCCCCCAGTGCGCGAAGACGGCCACGCGCGTGCCCGAGGTCATCGACGCCTGGTACGACTCGGGTTCGATGCCGTTCGCGCAGTGGGGCTACCCCTACAAGAACAAGGACCTGTTCGAGGCGCGCTACCCGGCGCAGTTCATCTCCGAGGCCATCGACCAGACCCGGGGCTGGTTCTACACGCTGATGGCGATCGGCACCCTTGTCTTCGACAGGTCGTCGTACGAGAACGTCGTCTGCCTCGGGCACATCCTCGCCGAGGACGGCCGCAAGATGTCCAAGCACCTGGGCAACATCCTGCAGCCGATCCCGCTGATGGACCAGCACGGCGCCGACGCGGTCCGCTGGTTCATGGCGGCCGGCGGCTCCCCCTGGGCGGCTCGCCGGGTGGGCCACGGCACCATCCAGGAGGTCGTCCGCAAGACGCTCCTGACGTACTGGAACACCGTCGCCTTCCAGGCGCTGTACGCCCGTACGTCCGGCTGGGCGCCGAGCGCGGCCGATCCGGCCCCGGCCGACCGCCCGGTCCTGGACCGCTGGCTGCTGTCCGAACTCCACGCCCTCACCGACCAGGTGACGCAGTCGCTGGAGGCCTACGACACCCAGCGCGCCGGCAAGCTGCTCTCGGCGTTCGTCGACGACCTGTCCAACTGGTACGTGCGCCGGTCCCGCCGCCGCTTCTGGCAGGGCGACAAGGCGGCGCTGCGCACCCTGCACGAGGTCGTCGAGACGGTGACCAAGCTGATGGCCCCGCTGACCCCGTTCATCACCGAGCGGGTCTGGCAGGACCTGATCGCCCCCGTCACCACGGGCGCCCCCGAGTCCGTGCACCTGTCGGCCTGGCCCGAGGCGGACCTCTCGGCGATCGACCCGGAGCTGTCGAAGCAGATGGCCCTGGTCCGCCGTCTGGTGGAGCTCGGCCGCGCCACGCGCGCGGAGTCGGGCGTCAAGACCCGCCAGCCGCTCCGGCGCGCGCTCATCGCGGCCACCGGGTTCGACGCGCTCTCCCCGGACCTGCACGCGCAGATCACCGAGGAGCTGAACGTCGAGTCCCTGGCGTCGCTCTCGGAGGTCGGCGGCTCGCTGGTCGACACCACCGCCAAGGCGAACTTCCGCGCCCTGGGCAAGCGGTTCGGCAAGCGCGTCCAGGACGTGGCCAAGGCCGTTGCGAACGCCGACGCGGCCGCGCTCTCCCTCGCCCTGCGCGAGGGCACGGCATCGGTCGAGATCGACGGCGAGACGATCACCCTGGCCCCCGACGAGGTGATCATCACGGAGACCCCGCGCGAGGGCTGGTCGGTGGCCTCCGACTCGGGCGCCACCGTCGCCCTCGACCTGGAGATCACCGAGGAGCTGCGCCGCGCGGGTCTGGCCCGTGACGCCATCCGCCTGATCCAGGAGGCCCGCAAGAACAGCGGCCTCGACGTCGCGGACCGCATCGCGCTCCGCTGGACGGCCACCGACCCGGGGGTCGTCGACGCCCTCGACGGCCACGCCGGCCTGATCGCCGAAGAGGTCCTCGCGACGGACTTCGGCCAGGGCGAGGCGGACGACACGTACGGCGCCCCGTTCACGGACGAGGCGCTGACGCTGACGTTCCGCCTGCGCAAGGCGTAAGGCCGTACGACGCGCCGTACGTGTCGTCCGCCTCGCCCTGGCCGAAGTCCGTCGCGAGGACCTC
>NZ_JBEPBI010000121.1:0-23871 GCF_040299045.1 Streptomyces sp. NPDC001027 | reverse complement strand
ACCTGCGACCCCTTGACCCCCAGTCAAGTGCGCTACCAAGCTGCGCCACGTCCCGTTGCCCGCCTGACCTGGGGTTTCCCCTGGCCGAACGCGCATGGAAACAATACCGCACTCGGGTCGATGGTCGCGCACCTGTTTCCCGGTCCGCAGCCGTCCGGGCACCGTCAGCCACCGCGGGCGACGCCGAGGTCCGGATAGGCCTCCAGCAGACGCTGCGGGGCCGCCTGCCGCCAGGAGTCGGCGAGGACGTCGCGCAGCTCCTCCTCGTCGTCGAGGGCGGCCAGCCGGGCCCGTACCCAGGCGAACTGGGCCTCGTGGTCGGCGATCCAGAACTTCCCGGGCTCCGCGAGCACCAGTTCGTCGCGCTCCTCCTTGGGGCAGCGCACGGCGAGGGAGGTCTCCTCCTCGGGCAGGGTGGCGAACATCTTCCCCGCGACCCGGAAGGTGGGCATGCTCCAGGCGGTCTTCTCCGTGGTGTCCGGGAAGGACAGGGCGATACGGCGTACGTCTTCGGCGTCCGGCATGCTCCGCACCGTATCGGCTGCCGCTGACACTCACCCCGCGGCGACGTGCTTGTAGTACAGGGTGGTCGGCCGCAGCACGCCGTACGGGTCCGCCGCGTAGTCGGGGACCGTCCCCGCCCTGGTCCAGCCGGTGGCGCGGTAGAGGTGTTCGGCGGGGCTGCCGGTCTCCGTGTCCAGGTGCAGGAGGGTGACGCCGACTGCGGCGGCGGCCTGCTCGGCGGTCCCGAGCAGGATGCGGGCGAGGCCCTGGCCGCGGGCGTCCCGGTGCACCATGAGCTTGACGAGTTCGGCGCGGTGACGGCTGTTGGGCTTGTCGGCGAAGGCCAGGCTCACGGTGCCCACGACGCGGTCGCCGTCCAGGGCGACCCAGACCGCGAGCCGTCCGGCGGCGACCGGCTGCGCCCGCTCACGCCACCAGGCGACGGCGTCCGCCCGGTCCAGCGGGGCGAGGAAGCCCACCGAGGCGCCGCCGTCCACCGTGTCGATCAGCAGGTCGGCCAGTTCCCGCGCACGGTCGAGCAGCCGGGGGGCGTCGAGTCGGGTCGGGATCACGGGAGCACCACCGCCAGCACGTACCGCGCCTCGGCGTCTCCGGCGCACCGGAACCGGGTCGGCCCCCACACCCGCAGGCGCAGACAGTCTCCGGCGCCCAGGCGGTGCACGGCGTCCTGGGCCGTCACCTTGAGGACGCCCTCCAGCAGCCACACATGCTGCTCCAGCCCTGCCACGGGCGGCCGGTCGTAGGCGATGTCCGCGCCGACGGCGAGCCTCCCCTCGACCAGCTCGCCGCGCAGCGCCGGGTGCGGCGGCGACACGGAGCGCCGGACGAAACCGGAGGCCCGGTCCGCCCAGACGGGCTGCTCCGCGGCGCGCACCACGGGGGCGGGCTCCGCCTCGACCTCGCCGAGCAGTCGCGACATGGTCCGCCCGTAGACGTGGCAGAGCCGGTTGAGCTGCGCGGCCGTCGGGCTGATCTCCGCCCGCTCGGCGCGCGACAGGGTGGACCGGCTGATCCCGCTGCGCTCGGCCAACTCCCCCAGCGTCAAGCCGTGTTCGGCCCGCAGCTCGGCCAGCCGACCGGCGAGCCGCGCGTCGACCCGGTCGGGTGCCCCCGCGTCGACCGGGTCGGGTGCCCCCGCGGCGTCCGCTTCTCGTCTCATATCCGGGAATCTATCCCTGATATGAGACGACAGGGTTACGCGCGCCTCACATCGCGGGGACCCGCCCCGTGGGGAGCCTCGCCCCGCACGGGCCTCACACCGCGGCGGCCTCGCCCAGGGCCTCCAGCACCGGCCGGATCAGCGGGTGCTCCTCGGCGCCCCGGCGGACGGCCGCGAAGACCCGCCGCGTCGGCGCGACGCCGTCGACCGGCCGGACGACCACTCCGGTGAGGTCCATGCCGCGCAGCGCCGAACGCGGGACGAGCGCCACGCCCGCGTCCGCCGCCGCCAGCGCGACGACGGCGCGGAAGTCGTCGGAGGAGTGCTCCAGACGGGGCTGGAATCCGGCGTTCTCGCAGGCCAGGACGACCACGTCATGGCAGGGGTTGCCCGGGTAGGGGCCGATCCAGGTGTCCTTGGCCAGCTCGGCCAGCGGGACCTCGGCGGCGTCGGCGAGCCGGTGGGCGACGGGCACCACCGCGTCGAAGGGCTCGGCGTAGAGCGGCAGATGCGTCAGGCGCGGGTCGTCGGCGGCCGGGGCCCCGCGGTACTCGACCGCCACGGCGACGTCGACCTGCCGGTCGAGCACCATCGGCAGGCTGGCGTCGCCCTCGGCGTCCTGCACGCGGATCCGTATCCCGGGGGCGGTGCGGGCCAGCCGCGCCACCGCGGGAGCCACCACCAGGGCGATGCCGGTGGCGAAAGCGGCGACGGTGACCGTGCCGGCCGCGCCGGAACTGTAGGCGGCCAGCTCCGCCTCGGCCCGCTCCAGCTGGGCGAGGACCGCGTTGGTGTGGCCGAGGAGGATCTCCCCCGCCGGGGTGAGCCGCACGCCCTTGGCGCCGCGCTCGACGAGCCGGTGACCGGTCTCCTGTTCCAGGGCCGCCAGCTGCTGGGAGACGGCGGACGGGGTGAGATACAGCGCGGCGGCCGCCGCCGTCACGGTGCGGTGGTCGGCCACCGCACGGAGGATGTGGAGCCGCCGCGCTTCGATCATGGGATCGATTATCGCAATATGTCAGGGCCCCGTGGACCACCGCCGACCGGGACGGACCGTCGACCGCCGCGGGTTGCGGGACGCGGCCTCGTCGACGGTTCCCGGAACCCGTGAGCGGTGCGGGGCTCCGCGCGGTTCAGACCGTCTCGGCGGCGGACTCCTCCAGCTCCGCCCGGGCCGCGACGAACGCGTCGACGGCGCGGTCGACGTCGGCCGTGGAGTGCGCGGCGGACAGCTGGACGCGGATACGGGCCTGCCCCTGCGGGACCACCGGGTACGAGAACCCGATCACGTACACCCCGCGCTCCAGCAGCAGCTCCGCCATCCGGCCCGCCTTCGCGGCGTCGCCGATCATCACGGGGGCGATGGCGTGCTCGCCGGGAAGCACGTCGAAGCCCTCGGCCGTCATCCGCCGGCGGAACAGCGCGGTGTTCTCCGCGAGCCGCACCCGCAGGTCGTCCGCCGACTCCAGCAGGTCGAGGACCTTCAGGGAGGCCGCCGCGATGACCGGGGCGAGGGTGTTGGAGAACAGGTAGGGGCGCGAGCGCTGGCGGAGCAGGGCGACGATCTCCGCACGGGCGGCCACATAGCCGCCGGACGCCCCGCCCAGCGCCTTGCCGAGGGTGCCGGTGAGGATGTCCACCCGGTCCATCACTCCGTGCAGCTCGGGCGTGCCGCGGCCGCCGGGGCCGACGAAGCCGACGGCGTGCGAGTCGTCGACCATGACCATGGCGTCGTAGCGGTCGGCGAGGTCGCAGATCTCGGCGAGGGGCGCCAGATAGCCGTCCATGGAGAACACGCCGTCGGTGACGACCAGTCGGCGGCGCGCGTCCGACGCGTCCTTCAACTGCCTCTCCAGGTCCGCCAGATCACGGTTGGCGTACCGGAACCGCCGTGCCTTGGACAGCCGGATGCCGTCGATGATCGAGGCGTGGTTGAGGGCGTCGGAGATCACCGCGTCCTCGGGGCCGAGAAGCGTCTCGAAGACGCCGCCGTTGGCGTCGAAGCAGGAGGAGTACAGGATCGTGTCCTCCTGGCCGAGGAACGTCGACAGCCGCGCCTCCAGCTCCTTGTGCACCTCCTGCGTTCCGCAGATGAAGCGCACGGACGCCATGCCGTAGCCCCACCGGTCCAGGGCCTCGTGGGCGGCGGCGATCACCTCGGGGTGGTCGGCGAGCCCCAGGTAGTTGTTGGCGCAGAAGTTGAGGACCTCGCCCGGCCGGCCGCCCGCGGTCACCGCTACGGTCGCGGACTGCGGGCTGCCGATCACCCGCTCGGGCTTGTGCAGACCGGCGGCGCGGATCTCGTCGAGGGTGGCGCGCAGGTCGTCGCGCACGGAGTCGAACATCGCAAAGCTCCTAGGAAGACGCTCGGAAGCGGCGGAGACGGACGGCTCTCGCGGTCCGTCGGAAGCGGACGGCTCACGCGGTCCAGTCGAGGATGACCTTGCCGCCCCGGCCGCTCGCCGCGTCGGCGAAGGCCGCCTCGAAGTCGCGGTAGCCGTATCGGCCGGTGATCACGGGGGCGAGGTCCAGGCCGCCCTCCAGCAGCACCGACATCGCGTACCAGGTCTCGAACATCTCGCGGCCGTAGACGCCCTTGATCGTGATCATCGAGGTGACGATCCGGGCCCAGTCGACGGGGAACTCCTCGGCGGGCAGCCCGAGCATCGCGATCCGGCCGCCGTGCGTCATGTTGGCGATCATGTCGCGCATCGCCTCGGGCCGGCCGGACATCTCCAGACCGATGTCGAAGCCCTCGCGCAGCCCCAGCTCCCGCTGCCCGTCGGCGATGGAGGCCTGCGACACGTTCAGCGCGAGGCTCGCCCCGATCTTCCGGGCCAGCTCCAGCCGCTCCTCGCTGACGTCGGTGACCATGACGTTGCGGGCTCCGGCGTGCCGGGCGACGGCGGCGGCCATCAGGCCGATCGGTCCGGCGCCGGTGATCAGGACGTCCTCGCCGACGAGCGGGAAGGACAGCGCGGTGTGCACCGCGTTGCCGAACGGGTCGAAGATCGCGGCCACGTCGAGGTCCACCGGCACCCGGTGCACCCACACGTTGGACGCGGGCAGGGCGACGTACTCGGCGAAGGCGCCGTCCCGCCCGACGCCGAGGCCGACGGTGGCCCGGCACAGATGGCGGCGTCCGGCGAGGCAGTTGCGGCACCTGCCGCAGACGAGGTGGCCCTCGCCGCTGACCCGGTCGCCCACGGCGATGTCCGTGACGTCCCGGCCGGTCCCGACGACCTCGCCGACGAACTCGTGCCCGAGCACCAGGGGCGTGGTGATCGTCTGCTGCGCCCATCCGTCCCAGGACCTGATGTGCAGGTCGGTGCCGCAGATGCCGGTGCGCAGCACCTTGATCAGCACATCCCCGTGCCCCACCTCGGGCTCCGGCACGTCAGTGAGCCACAGCCCGGGCTCCGCCTTCTCCTTGACCAGCGCCTTCAACGCAACGGCTCCTGTGATGAGGCCCCGGAGCGGACAGGCCGACAGGCCCCGCATCCGGGAAGACGGGTGGATTCGCCCAGCAATCTGCCGCACTCCGCCGGGCCAGTCCATCGAGCTTTTCTTAAGCGCCGCGACAGCTCTGCTTCACACGCGTTCCCACGGGTCCCACGGGTCCCACGGGTCCCACAGCGTGCCCGTGTCCCACCCGCTCGGCCGCGCCCGCCCGGTCCCGGCTTCCCGCACTCCACGGTGGGCCGTGCCACCCTGGACCGCAACCCGCACGAGGCCGGCCGACTGACGTGGAGCCCCCGATGACCACAGCACGGGACCTGATGATCGTCGCGATCGACATGACGGCGGCCCGACCCGTCGGGCAGGGCGATCTGTCGCTCGCCCTCGCGGGCGCCGAGGCGCTCGACCTGGCCGAGGCAGGAGCGCTCGCCGTGGACGCGGGCCTCCTGGTGCCCGGCCCGCCGTCGGAGCCGCGCGACCCCCTCCTGCGGGAGGCCGCCTCGGCGCTGCTGCGCGAGCCGCCGTACGAGTCGGTCGAGGACTGGCTGTGG
Source organism: Streptomyces sp. NPDC001027 (assembly GCF_040299045.1). Classification (NCBI taxonomy): domain Bacteria; kingdom Bacillati; phylum Actinomycetota; class Actinomycetes; order Kitasatosporales; family Streptomycetaceae; genus Streptomyces; species Streptomyces sp. NPDC001027. The sequence continues at coordinate 18,177 of NZ_JBEPBI010000121.1, read as the reverse complement.
CGTCGCGGGCGCGCCCTGGCCGCCGCCTACACGGCCCGGCTGGAGGCGGACGGCGTGCTCGGCCGGCCGCGTCGTCTGATCGGCGCGCGGACCACGCCCGTGGACTCACCGGCCCGCAGCGCCGCCGCCGCGCGCTGGACGTCGCAGGAACCGGTCCTCGCCGCGCTGGCGGCCGCCGTCGGGCTGCGCGAGGAGCCGGCCGGCGGTCTCCCGGACGCCCTCGGCGAAACGGTCGTCACGGTGGTGGGCACGGTCGCCGACGCGGTGACGGAACTCGAGGCCGTCCGGCAGCGGCGGTCCATCGAGAAGGCGGCCTTCGACAACGTCTGGCGGGCCCCCTGACGGACGACGTCCTGCGGGATACCTGACGGACGACGTCTGCCGTGCCCCTGACGGACGCTCAGGGCGGCAGGTCGCCGGCGTCCCGCCGTTGCAGGCGGCCGACGAGGTCGGCGGCCGTGGACTTGATCGTCTCCAGTCCGGCCCTGCCCCACGGCCGGGGCGCGAGGGCGGCGACGCACACCGTGCCCAGGACCATCCCGGTCGTGTCGATGAGCGGGGCGCCGAGATAGGAGCGGATGCCGTACTCGTCGACCATCGGATTGCCCGCGAAACGCGGGTAGTCGCCCACGTCCTCCAGGACCAGCGCCTTGCGCCGCACGACGACGTACGGGCAGTAGCCGTACTCGCGGGGCAGCCGGCGGCCCACCTCGGGTTTGCCGCCGCGAGCGGCCCGGCCGCCCTGCGGGGTGTGCAGCCCGGCGAAGAACTGACGTTCCCCGTCGAGGAAGTTGACCATGGCGTACGGCGCTCCGGTCACCTCGGCGAGACGGCCCGCGAAGGCGTCCAGGGCGGGTTCGGGCTGTTCCCCGAGACCGAGTCGGCGCAGCCTGCGGGCACGGGCGGGAGCCTCCCTGTCCTCCGGTGTGAGCAGCAGACGACCGACCGGGCGCGGTGGGTCGTAGCTCATGGCCGGGCTCCGTCGCGGTGGACGAACGTCATATAGGGCTCCGGGGCGTTGTGTGCGGGCGTCACATGTGTGCGCCGCGGCTCGGCTGAGGTGCGGCCGGCGCATGGGCGATGAGGTGTTTGACGAGGGTGAGCAGGGTCTGGACGCCGGAGGCGGAGATCCGCGCGTCGCAGCGCACCACGGGGACCTCCGGGTCCAGGTCGATGGCGGCCCGCACCTCCTCGGGGTCGTAGCGGTGGGAGCCGTCGAACTCGTTGACGGCGACGATGAAGGCGAGGCCGCGTTCCTCGAAGAAGTCGACGGCCGCGAAGCACTCCTCGAGGCGCCGGGTGTCGGCGAGGATGACCGCGCCGAGGGCGCCCTCGGACAACTCGTCCCACATGAACCAGAACCGCTCCTGCCCGGGCGTCCCGAACAGGTACAGCACGTGCTGCGGGTCGAGGCTGATCCGGCCGAAGTCCATGGCGACGGTCGTCTCGACCTTGTTCTCGATGCCGTCCAGGTTGTCGGTCGCGGCGCTGACGGTGGTGAGCAGCTCCTCGGTGCTGAGCGGCGCGATCTCGCTCACGGCGCCCACGAAGGTCGTCTTGCCCACCCCGAAGCCGCCCGCGACCAGGATCTTCAGCGCGGTGGGGAAGGGGTCCGGGCCGCCGCCGTCGGGCGCGCCGCGGCGGCGGTGGGCGCCGTACGCCTCGTACGCGTCGTCGTGCTCAGAGCTGTCGTCGTAGTCCATCGAGCACTGCCTCCAGAAGGGCCCGGTCGGTGGGGATGTGGTGGTACTCGGGGGGTTTGGTGGTCAGCGCCCCGCAGTCGAGGAGGTCGGACAGCAGCACCTTGGTGACCGCCGCCGGCAGCTTCAGATGGGCCGCGATCTCGGCGACCGACACGGGCGCACAGGTCAGGTCGAGCGCCTGTGCGTGTTCGGGGCCGAGATAGCCGAGGGGGGTCGCCCCGGTGGCCATCACCTGCGACATGAGGTCGAGGGCGACGCTGGGCCTGGTACGGCCGCCGCTGACCGTGAAAGGGCGCACCAGCCGTCCGGCCGCGTCGTCGAGCCAGGGCCCGTCGCCGGCCGCCGCCACCCTCAAGGTCCCATCACCGACGGTTCGACGGCGTGCTGTCGGGGCGCGGTCATCAGGTACGGCCGGACGCTCTTCACCAGCATCGCCATCTCGTAGCCGAGCACGGCGGCGTCGGCCTCCCGTCCGGCGAGCACCGCGAGGCAGGTGCCGGAGCCGGCGGTGGTGACGAAGAGCAGCGTCGAGTCGAGTTCGACGACCACCTGCCGGACCTCGCCGCCGTCGGCGAACCGGACTCCGGCGCTGCGCCCGAGGGAGTACAGGCCGGACGCCAGCGCCGCCATGTGGTCGGCGCTGTCGGCATCGAGGCCGTGGACCGACTTCACCAGTCCGTCGCAGGAGAGCAGCACCGCGCTCATGGTGTGCGGCACGCGCTGCACGAGGCCGCTCATCAGCCAGTCGAGGTCGGATACATGGCCGGTCGGCGCATCGCTCGCCATGGTGGATCGACTCCTTGGGGTACGAAGGTCTGTGGGAGCGCTGGGGGTGGGGGCGGGGGTGCTCGCAGGGCTCATCCGGCTGGTGCGCTCCCGTCGTGCCGGGCGGTGGATCGGTCGGGTTCGGGCAGGTGCTGTCCGTCCCGCACGCCGTACGCCTCGGGGGGCGCGGCCGCGTGCGCGGGGCGCGTCTCGGCTATCCCGGGCCGGTGCGCCGGCCGTGCGTCCATGCGCGAGGGCGCGGGCGGCAGAAGCGGCAGCGGCAGCGGCAGCGGGACGCCCCGCGTGGCTTCGGCCGTCGCGTCGCCGCCGTGACCGGCGTCGACCGGATGCTCGCCGCGGCCCCGGGCCGCCGGATGGAGCGAACCCGTGTCCCAGGACTGTCCCAGGGGGTGGGGCTCGGGCCGGACGGCCTGCTGCGACCCGTACGGCTCGGAGCGCGCCGTCGGCTCCGACCCGTGCACCCCATGCACTCCATACGCCTCGTACGCCTCGTACGCCCCGTACGGCTCAGAGCCGGCCGTCGGCTCCGATCCGTGGGGCTCGGAGCGGACGGGCGGGTACGCCCCCTGCGGTGCGGGTCGAGCCGTCGGCTCGGGTCGGTACGGGTCGGGCCGGGCGGCCGGCTCCGAGGAGTCCGGCGGCGGGTACGCGGACGGCTCGGCGGTGTCCGCCTCCAGGCTCTGCTGGGCCTCGGCGAGACCGACGCCCCGTTGGAAGGCGGCCATCAGATTGGGGTCGTGACCGGCGGACGGTTCGATGTCCGGACGCGGGGCGGGGCCGCCGCGCAGTTGGGGGACGATGTGCTCCTGGGCGCGGCGACGGGGCAGGTGGGGCTTGCCCATGGTGCCGCGCACCGTGCCGACGCGCGGGGTGGGCGCGATGCCCTCGTGCTCCTCGACGACGGGCCGGTCGCCGCTGCGGATGCCGGGCACGGCCTCGGCCGGATTGGGTCGCGCCGCCCGGGCGCCGCGGACGGGGAGCGAGGCGGGTCGGTCGCCGCCGCCCCGCGGTGCGCCGGTCCCGGGCGGCTGCGGGACGCGATCGGCGCCCCCGGACGCCAAAGCGCCCTGCGGAGCGGAAAGGCTCGCGACTGCCCCGGACGCGGACGTGTTCCCGGCCTGCGACGACGTGATCGAATCCGGCGTCCGCCCGGTGCCGGACGGGACCCGGGCCTCCCCCTGCAGACCGCCGGCCGTCGAGCCGACGGACGCGGCGTCCTGCGTCTGCGGGCGTGCCAGCGCCGCCGAGGGCCCGGACCGCGAGTGCGTCGTGGCCGTGACATATGCGGGGGCGGGAGCAGGGTTGGGGACGGCGGCGGGGGTGAAGGACCGGCTCGCGCCCTTCGGGTCCCGTGCCGTCGTCCGGTCGTCGTCGGCGCCGGCGACGAGCCGCGGACCGGGGCGGCCGGGCCGGACCGGCGGGGCGGCGGGCAGCGGCGGCCTGGCCGGGGCCGTCGGGCGCGGCGTCGCCGCCGATGCGGCGGCGGGCGCGAGCGGTCGTCCCGCGCCGTCGGTGTCCGGGCCCGGTGACGCCGCCGTGAGGACGCCCGGCGCGGAGCCGAGCAGGGCCTGCGGCACGACGAGGACGGCCTGGACGCCGCCGTAGATGTTGCTCTGCAGCCGGACCCGGATGCCGTGCCGCCGGGCCAGCTGGGAGACGACGAACAGGCCGATGCGCCCGTCGGCCAGCAGCCGCCCGACGTTGACCTGGTCGGGGTCGGCGAGCAGAGCGTTCATCCGGCTCTGTTCCTCGACCGGCAGGCCGAGCCCGCGGTCCTCCACCTCGACGGCCAGCCCGGAGGTGACGAGGTTGGCCCGCAGCAGCACCTGGGTGTGCGGCGCGGAGAACACCGTGGCGTTCTCGACGAGTTCGGCGAGCAGATGGATGACGTCGGCGACGGCGTGGCCGCGCAGCTCGCCGTCGATCGGCGGGACGAGTTTCACGCGGGCGTACTGCTCGACCTCGGCGATGGCGGAGCGCAGCACCTCGGTCATGGGGACCGGGTTGCTCCACTGCCGGCGCGACACGGCCCCGCCGAGGACGGCGAGGTTCTCGGCGTGCCGGCGGATGCGGGTGGCGAGGTGGTCGACGTGGAAGAGACCCTTGAGCAGGTCGGGGTCCTCGATCTCGTTCTCCAGCTCGTCGAGGATCGAGATCTCTCGGTGCACCAGGGATTGCAGACGCCGCGCGAGGTTGACGAACACCTCCAGCTTCTGTTCGCTGCCTGCCTGGCTCGACAGCTGGGCGGCCTGCACGACGGCGGCGACGGCCCCGTCGTGGGCGCGTGTCAGGTCGGCCGCGAGCAGTTCGAAGTCGTCCGCGCCGGCGGGCGGTCCGCCCCGCGAGGTGCGCTGCGGGGGGACCTCGCCGCGGCGCAGCGCCTCGATGACGCCGCGCAGCTCGGCCTCGCCGCGTGCGCTGCCCCGCCGCAGGGCGGCGAGGCGGTCGCTGACGGAACGGGCGGCGCGGTCGGCGGCCACCGCCGCGATCACGATGCCGACGCCGGCCACCCCGGCGGCGCCGGCCAGGACCGCCCACAGGGTCGGGCCGGGGCGCACGCCGCTGGAGCGCACCGTGAACAGGACGACCGCGCAGGCGCTCAGCGCCACCGCGGTCGGGGGGAGCACGGCGAGCCGCACCAACTGGGGCCGTATGTGCGTCTCGGTCGGCGCGGGCGCGATGCGGGCGACGGGCCGCCCGTGCCGCCCGCCCTCACGGCGGTCTGCTCGTGCGGCGGGTGCGCGGAGGTGAGACATCGGTGTCCTCGTACTGGTCCGTCGAGCCGGGTCGTCGGTCGGGAGAGCCCGGAAATGCGGCCCGGTGTCGCCCGACGGCCACTCACAGTAGTCGGCAACCCATCATGTGCGGTGGGCAGTTGACAAAGTCCCCCAGGGAGCGTCCCGCTCTGGTATGAGGCTTCGCACGACAGACCGATAAGCCCGTGCATCCCACGAGGCAGCGCAAGAAGAGTTCGATCAGACCTGATCAGAGGCGGTACGAAAACGACCGTGCGGGCCGAGGGGCGATGCACCCCCGACCCGCACGGTCGTACGTCACGGCGTTCCGGTCGTACGGCACGGCACTCCGGCCGACCCGCCGGAACCGCCTCCGACGCCTCGCCGCCCTCGGCGACTCCCACCCGAACATCACTCTGAGTATCGGCGTTGGCCTTGGATGGCGGATCGTCCAGCGGCGGCCGTCCCCTGCCCCCGCGTCGACGGCCGAGCCTTCTGTCATCCCTCGCCGCGGGGGTCCTCCGCCGTAGACGCCCCGGCTGTCGACTCCCGCCAGATGATCCGGAAGAGGGAGTCCTCGTTCACCTCGGGCGACTCGCCCCGCAGTCCCGCGATCAGCTTGGCCATGGCCCTGCTGCCGACGCGCTCGAGGTCCATTTCGACCGTGGTCAAGGACGGTGTCATGAACTGTCCGAGCTCGGCGTTGTCCCAACCGGTCACACTGATGTCGCCCGGCACGCTCCAGCCGCGGGCCAGCGCGCCCCGGACGACGCCGGCGGCCACCAGATCGTTGGCCGCGATCACGGCGGTCGGCCGCGATCCCTTCGGCAGCGACCGGATCGCCTCGATGCCGGCCTCGCCCGACCAGTCGCCGTCGAAGACGCCCACGGACTCGAGGCCGAGGCGTTCGACCGTGTCCAGGTAGCTCTGCCTGCGTGCCCTCGCGGAAGCGAACGCCGCGTCACCGGCGACATGGAGGAACCGCGAGTGGCCGAGCGACGCGAGGTGCTCGACCATCCGGATCACCGGGGCGCCGTCGGCCAGTTCACCGATGCCGCGCATGTCGTCGTCGAGGTCGGCGGAGATCACCACGACCGTTCGCTGGCGCAACATCGCCTCCGCCGCGGGGAGCGCGGGGGCGAGGCAGAGGATGCCCTCGTACTGTCCGGAGTCGGCCATCTCCAGCAGCCGCTCGCTCCTCGCCTCCACACCGCCCGCGGCGCTCACCACGTCGGTGAAGTAACCCGCCGACTGCGCCGTCGAGCTGGCTCCCGCCAGCATGCGCGAGGGGTTGAAGGTCATGGCCGGCATGAGGATGGCCAGGCGGTCGGTCTTGCGGGTGCGCATGGACCGTGCCACCAGGTTGGGGCGGTAGTCGAGCTGCCGGACCGCGCTCTCGACGCGCTCCACGGTCGCGGGCTTCAGCCCGCCGTTGAAGCGCAGATACCGCGAAACCGTCTGGGGCGACACCCCGGCGAGTTGCGCCACATCGGTGATCGTCGGTCGCCGTCGCACCATGTCAGCGCCGTCCATCCGCTTCTCCACCCTTTCGCCGGAGCTCACTGAAGCCAGAGCCTACACACTCTTGACGCAAAAAGAGATCGTTCACTATTGTCCCTGCCAGCCCGGAAGTGAACGTTAACTTTTTGGCCGGCGCGGGACCCGTGGGACGGGGTCCGCACCACGTCAGTGTGCCGATGCCGCCACCTAGGGAGCAGTGCCGTGAGCTCCATCAACGAACTACGCCGGCTGCGGGGGGCCCAACGGGGCGCCCGCCAGCAGAACAAGGCGGCGTTTCTCTTCCTCCTGCCCTGGTTCGTCGGGCTCTTCGGGATCACGCTCGGCCCGATGGTCGCCTCGCTCTACCTCAGCTTCACCAAGTACAACCTCCTCCAGCCGCCGCAGTTCAGCGGGCTGGACAACTGGACGCGCATGCTGAGCGACGAACGACTGCACACGTCGCTCCAGGTGACCTTCACCTATGTCCTGGTCTCCGTCCCGCTGCAACTCGCGCTGGCCCTGGCGCTGGCCCTGCTGCTGGACAGGGGGGTGCGGGGACTGTCCTTCTACCGCTCCGCCTTCTATCTGCCGTCCCTGATCGGGGGCAGTGTCGCGATCGCCGTGCTGTGGCGCACGATCTTCGGCACGACCGGTCTGGTGAACAAGGGGCTCGGCGTGTTCGGTGTGCACGGTCCGGGCTGGATCTCGGAACCCGGCACCGCGCTGTCGACGCTCATCGTGCTGAACGTCTGGACGTTCGGCTCCCCGATGGTGATCTTCCTGGCCGGTCTGCGGCAGATCCCGGCCTCCTTCTACGAGGCGGCCTCGGTCGACGGCGCGTCACGGTGGCGGCAGTTCCGCAGCATCACGGTTCCGATGCTGACGCCCATCATCTTCTTCAACCTGGTGCTGCAGATCATCCACGCCTTCCAGACGTTCACCCAGGCCTTCGTGGTCTCGGGCGGCACGGGAGGCCCCGCCGACTCCACGCTCTTCTATTCGCTGTACCTCTACCAGCGGGGCTTCGGCCAGTTCGACATGGGCTACGCCTCCGCGCTCGCCTGGCTCCTGCTCCTCATCGTGGCGGTCTTCACCGCCGTCAACTTCTGGGCCTCGAAGTACTGGGTGTTCTACGATGACTGACCGCACCGTGGCCGAGATCGGCACGTTCTCCCCGCCTGTCGCCGGTACGCGCACGGCAGGACTGACCCGGCGCAGAGTCCGCTCTCTGCTCAAGCACGCGGCGCTGATCGCCTGCGCCCTGTTGATGCTCTACCCGGTCCTGTGGATGGTGGTCAGCTCGTTGCGTCCCAGCAGCGAGATCTTCCGCAACGCGGGGATCGCCCTGACCGACCTGCGCGTGAAGAACTACTCCAACGGCTGGAACGCCTTCGGCCGGCCGTTCAGCCACTACCTGGTCAACTCGCTGATCGTCGTGGTCGGCGCGATCATCGGAAACCTCCTGGCCTGCTCACTGGCCGCCTACGCGTTCGCCAGGCTGGAGTTCCGGGCCAAGCGCCTGTGGTTCGCCCTCATGCTCGTCACGATCATGCTGCCGATCCACGTGCTCATCGTCCCTCAGTACGTCATGTACTCCCAGCTGGGCTGGGTCAACACGTTCCTCCCGCTGATCGTGCCCAAGTTCCTGGCGACCGACGCCTTCTTCATCTTCCTCATGGTCCAGTTCATCCGCGGAATCCCCCGCGAACTCGACGAGGCGGCCAGGATCGACGGCGCAGGGCAGGGACGGATCTTCTTCCAGATCATCCTGCCGCTGATGATCCCCGCCCTGGCGACCACCGCGATCTTCACGTTCATCTGGACCTGGAACGACTTCTACACCCAGCTCATCTATCTCACCGACCCGGACAAGTACACGACCCCCATCGCACTGCGGGCGCTGGTCGACCAGCAGAGCGCGACCGACTGGGGTTCGGTGTTCTCCATGAGCGTGATGACGCTTCTCCCCGTCTTCCTCGTCTTCCTCTTCGGACAGCGGTTCCTGCTGCGCGGAATCGCCACCACCGGCGGCAAGTAGCCGCCGCGTCGGAAAGAACGCCACCGCGGCCGCCACCGACCGCGACGACCGCCGCGATCAGCCGCAGCGGTCAGCCGGACAGACACGTGGGCGACCCGGCCGTGCCCGCTCGCGAGCCGCAGACGCAGACGCACCGTCGCCCCCCGCTCCGCACATCCGCAGCACACCGCAGCACGCCAAGGAGACACCCATGAACGGCAGACCCGTCGGACGACTCGCGCTCACCTCGGTCGCCGCGCTCTCACTGACACTGACCGCCTGCGCCGGCGGCAGCGCCGGCCCGGTCGACGAGCTCGGCGACAAGCCGGTCACCATCAGCGTCGACTGGTGGGGAGACGCGAACCGCGCCAAGACCACCAACGAGGTCATCAAGGCGTTCGAGAAGAAGCACCCCAACATCACGGTCAAGGGCCGGTACAAGGACTGGACCGGCTACTGGGACGCCCTCGCCACGACGACCGCGGCCAAGGACTCCCCCGACGTGATCCAGATGGACGAGCTCTACCTCGCGTCGTACGCGAACCGCGGCGCCCTCTACGACGTCAGCCAGGCGGGGAAGCTGCTCAACACCTCGCACTTCGCCAAGGAGGCCCTCGCCACCGGTCAGGTCGACGGCAAGCAGTACGCGCTTCCCATCGGCGTCACCGCCCTGGCCATCGCCGTGAACACGGACCTGTTCAAGAAGTACGGGGTGCCGCTCCCCGACGACAAGACCTGGACGTGGGACGACTACACCAAGATCGCCAAGGAGCTGACGGACAAGAGCGGCGGAAAGATCCACGGCGCCTCCGGAACTCCCGGCTTCGACGCGGGCACGCTCAAGTACTGGGCCCGGCAGGAGGGAGGCAGCGTCTTCGACAAGGACGGCAGAGTCTCGCTGAAGCCCAAGGCCCTCGTCGACATGTGGAAGTTCGCCATGAACCTCATGTCCTCCGGCGGCGGCATCAGCGCCTCGACCATGGTCGAGGACCAGACCGCGGGCCTCGCCGGCGCCAGTCTCGCGACCCGCAGGTCGGCCATGGCCCCGGCCTACAACACGCAGATCACCGCGCTGCAGCAGGCGTCGGGGGCTCAGCTGAAGCTGCTGCAGATGCCCCATGTCGGCACCGCCGAGGCCAACTTCTTCAAGCCCTCCATGTACTGGTCGGTCTCCAGCCAGAGCAAGCACCCCGCCGAGGCCGCGGCGTTCGTCGACTTCCTGCTCAACACCGACGCGGCAGCCGACATCCTCCGCACGGAGCGCGGAATCCCCGCGAACAAGGAGGTCCTGAAGCATCTGAGCCCGAGCCTTTCGGGTACCGACAAGGCGGCCGCCGACTACTCGAACGCCGTGACGGTGGGCGACGCGCCGGTCGTGACCCCCAACGGCGCCAGCGGGATCGAGGCCATGCTCCAGCGCTACAGCCAGCAGGTCTACTTCAAGAAGACCTCGCCCGAATCCGCCGCCGAGGCCTTCATCAAGGAACTGCAGGGCGAGATCGACGCCGCCAAGTGACCTTCTCCCGCCGGGGCCTGCCGCCGTCGGCGGCGGCCCCCGGGCAGAGCCCCGCCGAGCGCGGACGGAATCCAAGGAGAGAGAAAGCACCCATGTCCACCTCCCGGCGCCCCTACCGTGTGGCCATCATCGGCACCGGCGGCATCGCCCAGGCACACGCCGACGCCCTCACCGCACTCTCCGACCGGGTGAGCCTGGTCGCCGTCGCCGACGTCGACCGGGCTCGCGCCGCCGAGTTCGCCGACCGCAATTCCGTACCGAACGTCTACAGCGACCCCCGGGCGCTGCTCGACGGCGAACAGCTGGACCTCGCGCACATCTGCACGCCGCCCGAGACCCACTCGCCGCTCGCCGTCCTGGCGATGCGAGCCGGCGCCGACGCCCTGGTGGAGAAGCCGACGGCACTGAGCCTGCGCGAGATGGACCGGCTGGCCGCGGTGGAGGAGGAGACCGGCCACCGGGTCCTGACCGTCTTCCAGCACCGCTTCGGCGCGGCAGCCGCGCGGCTGCGCCGGCTGGTCGGGGACGGCTCGCTGGGCCGGCCGCTGGTCGCCACGTGCGAGACCCTGTGGCACCGGCCCGACGCGTACTTCGGCGTGCCGTGGCGGGGACGCTGGGACATCGAGGGAGGCGGCCCCACCATGGGGCACGGCATCCACCAGTTCGACCTGCTCCTGTCGATCCTCGGCCCCTGGTCCGAGGTCACCTCGCTGGCCGGCCGCCTGGCCCGGCCGACGGACACCGAGGACGTCTCGGTCGCCGCGGTCCGGTTCGCCGACGGAGCCCTGGCGACGATCGTCAACTCCCTGCTGTCGCCCCGGGAGACCTCCCGTCTGCGTTTCGACTTCGAGTACGCCACCGTCGAACTGGAACACCTCTACGGCTACAGCGAGGAGCACTGGAGATTCACCCCGCTGGCCGGCCACGAGGAGCTCGCGGCCCTGTGGGCTGCCGGCGACGAGCCGGACGTCGTCAGCAGTCACGCCCTCCAGATCGAAGCCGTCTTCGACGCCTGGGACGCCGGCGAGGCGCCCGGCGTCTCGCTGGCGGACGCGCGCCGCACCCTGGAACTGGCCGCTGCGATCTACGCCTCAGCCTTCCGCAAGTCCCCTGTCGCCGCAGGCGAGTTGACCCGCGACGACCCCTTCACGCTCAGCATGGACGGCGGCGCCGTGCCGTGGGAGCCGGTCAAGGAGGCCCTCGTATGAACGCCCTGGACCTACGTCACGACGTCGGCGCCTCCGTCACCGTCCGGGACGGCGACACGGAGCTGCTGCGCTACGTGTACCGGCCGGACACCGTCCAGCTGGAGTCCCCCAAGCCGTACATCGACCCCCTGCGCACCCGGGCCGGCCGCGTGGTCAGCCTGTTCCGCCCCCACGACCACGTATGGCACAAGGGCATCGCCTGGTCCCTGCCGCACGTCGGCGAGGAGAACTTCTGGGGCGGCCCGACGTACGTCCACGGGCGGTTCTACGTCCAGCTGGAGAACAACGGGACGCAGGCGCACCGCCGGATCGTCACCCTGGAACGGGAGGACGGCACGGCCACCTTCAGCCACGACCTGGACTGGATCACGCAGGCCGACGCCCCGTTCTTCACCGAGCGCCGGACGCTGCGGGCGCACCTGATCTCCCCGCAGACCTGGGCGCTGACGTTCGAGACACGGATGACGAACGTCTCCGGAGCGGACGTCGCGATCGGCTCCCCGACCACGAAGGGACGCGAGAACGCCGGCTACGGCGGCCTCTTCTGGCGCGGCCCGCGCTCGTTCACGGGCGGCCGGTTCGTGACCGAGGAGGGCTTGGGCGGCGACGAGGTCCGGGGACGGCGACTGCCGTGGATGGGCTTCGAGGGCCGTCACGACGTGACGGCCGAGCAGTCGCTCGTGCTCATGGTCGACGACGCGGCCAACCCGAACCACCCGCCCCAGTGGTTCGCCCGCACCGAGGAGTTCGCCTGTCTGAACCCGGCGCCGTTCTTCAGCGAGGAGCTGACCGTCGCGCACGGCGCCACCGTGCGCTTCCGCTACGGCGTCGCCGTGGCCGACGCGGACGCGAGCGCCGCCCCCGAGATCGCCGAAGCGGTACGCCGGATACTCGCCCACTCCGACGCACCCGTCATCGCCGGGAAACCGGCATAGGCGCCCATCGCCCCGTGCACCCTCCCGGAAAGGTTCGCATCGTGACCAGCCGTCCCGGCCCGCTCCCCGACTTTCCCGGCTCGGTGGGCCTGAGCCAGCTGAGCGTCTATCCATGGCCCACCGCCGACGACGCCCACGGCGGCACCCCGCACATGCACCTCGCGTGCGCCGAGGCTTACGTCGTCGTCGGCGGCCGAGGGCGGCTCGAGACCCTCAGCCACCAGGGCCACCACGTCACACCGCTCGCCCCGGGAGACGTCGTGTGGTTCACCCCGGGCACTGTCCACCGTGCCGTCAACGACGGCGACCTGCGAGTCCTCGTCGTCATGCAGAACAGCGGCCTGCCGGAAGCCGGCGACGCCGTGATGACGTTCCCGCCCGAGTACCTCACCCCGCAGACGTACCCGGCCGCCGCGTCCGTGCTGGACGACAGCGGCCGAGCCGACGAGGAACGGGCCCGGGCCCGGCGGGACCTGGCCCTGGAGGGATTCGCCGAGCTCACCCGCCAGTGGCGGCGCGGCAACCGAGCCGCCTACGAGGACTTCTGCCGGGCGGCCGCAGCCGTCGTCCGTCCCCACCTCACGGCCTGGGAGGAGACCGTCCAGGCCGGCCCGGTCGCCTCCGCGCAGCGGAGCCTGCGGCAGATCAGAGCCCTGACGGACGGGGACTGGAGCCATCTGCTCGCCGCCGACGTCACCCGCATCGCGGAGCCCGAAGGGCGGTCGCTGGGCATGTGCGGCTACCTCCACGCGTACGATCCGATCCGCCGGGCGGGGGAAACATGCCCGCCTCGCTGACCCCCGCCGCCCTGCCCTCCGGGTCGCCGCGCCACGAGTCGCCTTTGTGCACGCTGCGCATCGGCGACGTTCCCGCTCCGCTGTCCGGACACCTGCCGATGGGGAGCGGCGAGGGCGCCGCGACGCCCATCACCGCGGACAGCCGCAAGCTGAGCCGTGCGGGGGTCCCCTGGCTGCCGGTGACGGGCGAGTTCCACTTCAGTCGTTACCCGGCCGCCGAATGGCGCGAGGAACTGCTGAAGATCCGCGCGGGCGGCATCGACACGGTGGCCGCCTACCTGTTCTGGAACCAGCACGAAGAGGAACGCGGCGCCCTGTGCTTCGAGGGTGACCTCGACGTCCGCCGGTTCTTCGGACTGTGTGCCGAGCTCGGCCTGTACGTCGTACCACGCATCGGCCCATGGGCGCACGGCGAGTGCCGCAACGGCGGCTTCCCCGACTGGGTTCTGGAGGCCGACTGCACCCCGCGCACCGACGACCCCGCCTACCTCGCCCTCGTCGAACCGTACTTCGCCCGGCTCGCCCACGAACTCCGCGGCCTGTCCCACGACATGGGCGGCCCCGTCGTGGCGGTCCAGATCGAGAACGAGCTGTACGACCAGCCGGGCCATCTGAGCACACTGCGCTCCCTCGCCGAACGGGCCGGGATCCGTGCCCCGTTGTGGACGGCGACCGGCTGGGGCGCCGCCGACATCCCCGCCGACGTACTGCTCCCGCTGTACGGCGGCTACCCCGAGGCCTTCTGGGAGGACGCTCACGACGGCTGGGCCCGCGACATGCGGCGCCACTACTTCTTCACCCCGATCCGCGACGACCACGCGATCGGCGCCGACCTGCGCTCCTCGGCCCCGGCCGGCTCCGGCCCCGACGACCGCCGCTACCCCTACGCCACCTGCGAACTGGGCGGCGGCATGGCCGTCGCGTACCACCGCCGGCCCCTGATCCCGGCCGCCGACGTCTCCGCGCTCGCGCTGGCCAAGCTCGGCAGCGGATCCGTGTGGCAGGGCTATTACCTGTACCACGGATGCTCCCAGCGCCTCGGGCAGGCGCTGCCCAACCAGGAGTCCCACGACACCGGTTACCCCAACGACCTCCCGGCCGTCAGCTACGACTTCCAGGCGCCCCTCGGCGAGTACGGACAGGTGAGGCCGTCCTTCCACGCGCTGCGCCTGCAGCATCTGCTGATCCGGGACAGCGGGACGGCCATCGCGGACATGCCGCTGCACCTCCCGGAGAGACGCCCGGAGGGACTCGACGACCGGCACACGCTGCGCTGGTCGGTCCGCTCGGACGGCCGCACGGGCTTCCTCTTCGTCAACAACCACCAGCCCCACGAGACTCTGCCCGATCATCACGGCGTGCGCTTCCGGATCGAGTCGGAAGACCGGACCTGGACGCTGCCCGAGGCTGCGGTGACCGTGCCGACCGGAGCGCACTTCGTCTGGCCGCTGGGCTACGCCGTCGGCGCCGGCCTCGTCCTGGACTGGGCCACCGCCCAGCCCGTGGCCCGGCTCGACGCGGACGGCGTCCCCGTCGTGGTCTTCGCGGCCACCGCCGGTGTCACGCCCCGGTTCGCCCTGCCGGCCGGATCCGTCGTCACCGGCCCGGCACACGCCCGCACGGACGACGGGCTGACCGTGGTGACCGTGCCGGAGCCCGGATGCGGCGACCTGGTGACGATCGACGGTCCGCGGGGTCCCGTCCACCTGCTCGTGCTCTCCGAGGAACAGGCCCTCACCGCCCAAGTGGTCCCCGTCGGCGGCGTGGACCGACTCGTGCTGTGCGAGGAGCCGGTCCTCGCCGACGCGGGCGAGCTGCGCGTCCACACGTCCCGCCCTGAGCTGGACATCGCGGTGCTGACTCTCGCCGACAGCGCGGATCCGGGCCTGCTGATGTCCGGACCCGGCGTCGGCCCGCCGCGGACCGAGGGCGCGTTCACCCGCTGGAACCTGACCACGGCCACGGCTGCCGGCGGGAACCGGCGCGACCTTGCGGTCCGGTGCGTACGCGCCGAGGCCGTGGCGCCTCCGGCGCGCACCGGCGGCTCCCGGCGCCGGGCGTCCGCCCCGCGCGACGAGGACTTCGACGATGCCGCCGTGTACCGGATCGACATTCCCGACGACCTCGTGGACGCCGCCGCGGAGCAGCTGGTTCGGCTGTCCTGCACCGGCGACGTCGCCCGTGCCTACGCTGCAGGACGGCTGGTGGCGGACCACTTCTGGTACGGGCCGGAGTGGGAGATCGGCCTGCGGCGCGTCCCCCGTGACGGGGCCGGGCGCCGCCTGGAGATCCGTGTCCTGCCGGCGCCGCAGGACGCCGAGGTCCATGTCGACGATTCGGTACGGGCGGACTACGAGGCCGGTCGCGGGCACGCGCGCGTCGACCGGGCCGAATTGCTGACCGTCCACCGCATCTCCCTGACCACCGCCGTGACGCGCGGTTGAGTGACCCGGTCGGTGGAGCGACGGCAGGCGACGAAGCGAACGCGCGATCCGACAAAGGTGTCGTAGAGAGGAAGAGAAGTGAGGCAAAGTCAACAGCCGAGAGCTCACCGACTTGCGGTGACCGTCGTCATGCTGCTGCTCGCGGCGGTCGCCGGTCCCCTGGTCGGCACACCTCGTGCGCAAGCCGCGGTCACGTCGACGACGGTCACGTTCAAACAGACCACGACCGTGCGGGGAACACCCGATCTGACCTACTACGCATGCCCTGCCGGGTCGCAGTGGGACTTCTACCCGAGTCTCGCGTGGGGCCCGGACGGATGCTCCTTCGAGATCGCCTTCACCGGTCACACGGTGGAGCTGTTCGGACGGACACGGACGGGGCACGGCTCAGGGAACGTGTTCATCGACGGCGTCCAGGTCGGCGCCGTCGACTACGGCACGTCGACGAACAACACCACCCGGCTGCTGTTCACCCACGCCGGTCTGTCCGACACCGCCCACACGCTGCGCGTGGTGGTCGTGGGCCAGGGCGTCGACCACTCCTCGGCGGTGTTCGAAACGGGCGCTCCCGACGGGTCGGACGCTCTCGACCTCCTGTACGCGCAGGTCGGCGATTTCACCAAAGCGGACTACACGTCGGCCAGTTGGTCCCCCTTCGCCTCCGCGCTCGCCGCGGCGCAGGTGCTCGTCGACCACGACACCGGCACCCAGGCCGAGCGCGACGCCGCGGAGAGCCGCCTGCAGTCGGCGGCGAAGGGCCTGGTCCAGGTGAGCGGTCTCCGCGGCATCCTCGCGGACTACGGGACCCGCACGGCCGCGGCCTACACGAGCGCGTCCTGGCAGCCCTTCGCCGCCGCCCGCTCCACCGCGTCCGCCGTGGCAGCCGACCCGAAGGCGTCGGCCGGCGCGGTCGTCGCCGCGAAGAGCGGCCTGCTGTCCGCGGCGGCCGCACTGGTGACCGTGTCCTCGGGCGAGTTCGCCCCGATCCGGAACGACTCCTTCTGGACCGACACGGAAGGACGTCCGATCTACTCCCAGGGCGGCGGCGTCTTCCGGTTCGGCGACACCTACTACTGGTACGGCGTCCACTACGCCGGGGCCGAGGCCTACGCGGCCAACCCGAGGTCGAGAACGACCGACACCGCCTTCGTCTCCATCCCGGTGTACTCCTCGAAGGACCTGTCCAGCTGGAAGTACGAGGGCGACGTCGCGTCCGCCGGCACGCCCCTGCACATCCCCGCGTCCATGGGCGCCGGGTTCGCGCAGATGTCCAGCCTGGCCGACGCGTCGTGGCTCGGCCGCCTGGGCGTCTCGTACAGCGAGAACACCGGCAAGTTCGTGATATCGGTCCAGATGAACGAGACCAAGTTCCCGGACCCGGCCGGACAGAACGGCGTTCTCTTCCTGCAGGGCGACTCGCCGACCGGCAGCTTCCGGTTCGCGAACATCCAGCGCCAGATCACCAATGTGCCGACCCCTTCGACGGGCGACCAGACGGTCTTCACGGACGACGACGGCAAGGACTACCTGGTCTTCGCCAACAGCCGCGGGCGCGGCGGCGCCTACGTGTCCGCGCTCGCCGGCGCGGACAACCTGTCGGTCGAACCGGCGGTACGGGTCGGCTTCAACGCCGCCGGGCGCGAGGGCAACGCGATGTTCCGGCTCGGTGACTCGTACTACCTGGCGGCGTCGGATCTGCATGGCTGGAACGCCTCCGCGACCCACGTCATCAGATCGCAGACCTCCGCCGTCCAGGGCGCGTACGGTTCCGAGTTCGTCCTTCCCGGTACGGAGTCCGACTACAGCCATGTGACCCAGACCGGATTCTTCATCACGGTCCACGGCACGAAGAACGACCTGGTCATCTACAGCGGAGACCGCTGGGCCGACTTCGCCGGGAACGGGGTCGGCTACAACCAGTGGATGCCGATCACGGGTTCCGGGGACGCCCTTCGGTTCCACTCCCTCAGCGACTGGCAAGTGAACGCGGTGACGGGGGAGTGGAAGGTCGGCAAGGCCAACAACTACGTTCTCAATCCCAGCTTCGAGGCCGACCGGGTCGCCGTCTCGCCGGTCCAGGGATGGACCTACTCGGGGACCACGTCCGCGATCGTCAACCAGGGCGACACGAGCGGACGCGTCGGCAACTTCCATCTGGCGTTCACCGCTTCCACGCAGTTCTCGGCGGGCGCGTCCCAGGACGTCGCCCTTCCGGACGGTGTCTACGACCTGACCGCGACCGTCCGGAACGGGGTGACCGGTTCCGCCGCGGCCGCCGCCATGTCCATCACGTCCGACGGCAGGACGACCTCGGCCGACTTGAAGCGGCAGAGCTCCAACTGGAGCCTGGTCACGATCCCGGGCGTACGGGTGTCCGGCGGGACGGCCCGGATCGGCTTCTCCGTCACCGACGTGCCGGGAGGCGGGTGGCTCAACGTCGACGACATCTCCCTGGTCGCAGCCGACTCCTGAGAGGTCCCGGCCGCGGTCCGCGCACGACGTGTCCGGCCGCGCCGCGGCCGGGCCGGAGATCGGA